>CAKTKX010000110.1 GCA_934572365.1 uncultured Oscillospiraceae bacterium | reverse complement strand
GACGGCGCTTTTTCGGCGTAAACTGCGGCGCAATGGGCAGACTGGGCAGGGCGCTGCCCAGAGCGTTGTGATGGAACCGCCCGTAGGCGCGGAAAATCTGGCCGAAGAACGCAAAATACCAGATGCAGCCCACGACGGACAACGCGCACAGCGCCAGCATACTCAGCCCAAGGATCGCGCCGCACCAGTAGGGCATCGGCGGCAGGGAGACGAAGGGCAGCTGCCCGAGATTTCCCACCAGGCACACCCCCGTCAGCCCGAAGCTCAGCACGCAGGAAACCAGCACAATGCCGAAGGACAGCAGCAGCACCGCGAAAATCCCGAAAAACAGGTCTGCCCAGCCCAGCCAGAGCCATGTCAGCACGGCGCAGCGGCGCGGCGCCGTGTTGGGCGCGGACTCAAACTGCGCGGCCAGCTCCTCCGGCACGCCCAGCCGGGCGGCGATCTCCTCCTCCGAATATCCGTCGGCCAGCTTGAAGACGAAATGCTGCTCGTATTCCTCCGCCACGTCGGCGCTGTCCGCAACGTTTCTTCTGTGCAGCTCACTTGTCAGCCGCGTCATGAATTCATTCTTCGTCATTGCTCTCATCCTCCAACAATTCTTTGACCGTTTGGGCGAATTTCAGATATTCTCCACGGTCGCTGCGGTAGGTTTCCCGGCCAAGCTCTGTGAGCTTGTAATATTTCCGCGGCGGCCCGCCGCTTTCCTCCTGCAAGTAGGTGGTCAGCAGTCCGTCGGCCTTCAGCTTCCGCAAAATCGGATAGACCGTGCCGTCCGCAATGTCAATGCGCCGGGACAGGTAATCGGAAATTTCATATCCGTAGCAGTCCCGCTTGTGCAGCAGCGACAGCACGCACAGCTCCAGCACGCCCTTTTTATACTGCGTGTTCATAGGCGGCTCCTTTCATGTTTCGTCTTTACACTACTGTATTATATTCAGTAGTTTCAGAATGTCAATAGGTCTTGCAACAAAAATTGAGGCGGCAGGAAATTCCTGCCGCCTCAAGGCGTCAAATTGTGTCAGCCGCCAAAGAAACGGCGGAAGTATTCGTACCAGTCGCTGTAGTTTCCCTCGCTGGGCATGGACGAATCCTCCTGGGGAGTGGTCTCCACGGTGGTATCGTGGGGCTTTTCATCAAAGGTGATGGTCAGCGTCAGCTCCCGCCCGCTGCGAACGACGGTGATCTGTGCCGTGTCCCCTGCCTTGTAGTTCCGCAGGGTGCGGGTCAGATCCGTTCTGGTGGAGATCTTGTGGTCGTCCACTGCGGTGATCAGGTCTTTGGACTGGATACCGGCTTTGTCCGCGCTGCTGCCCGGCGTCACATCCACGACGTACGCGCCATCCGTGGGCAGTCCGAACTGGGCGGCAGCTTCCTTGTCGTTGTCCTTCACGCTGATGCCCATGTAAGCGCCGGTGACGTAGCCGTAGTCGATGAGGTCGGAGATAATGCCCATCACATCGTCAATGGGGATGGCGAAGCCGATGCCCTCGATGGACGCGCCGGAATTGGTGGTGCCGGAATACTTGGCGGTGGTGATGCCGATGACCTCGCCGTACATATTGAACAGCGGGCCGCCGGAGTTACCCGGGTTGATGGCCGCGTCGGTTTGCAGCATACTGATGACGGTATTGTCGGTGGTGACCTCCCGGTTGATGCCGCTGACGTAGCCCACGGTCTCCGTGGCCGCCAGACGGCCAAGGGGATTGCCGATGGCAACCACCATGTCGCCGATGGAAAGATTGCCGCTGCTGCCAATGGTCGCGGCGGACAGTCCCTCGGCCTCCACCTTCAGAACGGCCACGTCGTTGGTGGCGTCATAGCCCTTCACCGTGGCGGCGTACTCGTCGCCGGTGTGGGTGGTGACGGTAATATTGCTCGCGTTCTGCACCACGTGGTAATTGGTCACCACATAGCCGTCCTCCGTCAGGATGAAGCCGGAACCGGAGGACGTTCCCTCCACACTCTGACCGTAGGCGGTGGTCTGCATGGTGCAGGAAATGGCCACCACGCTGTCAACGTTGCTCTGATACAGCTGTGCCGGGGTCATGGCCGAGCCGTCCGCTGCCGGGAGCGCGCCGGATGCACCGCCGGAGGAAGGGACGCTGTCGATCTGCTTCTGCAAATCATCGATTTGTCTTCCCATCTGCTGGGTGATCTGGTTGGTTTTCTGCTCCCACCTGCTGTTAACGCTGGACGCCGTGATCAGGCAGCCGGTCGCCACCAGCGCCACGACAAGAACGGCAGCAATAACGGTCTTCCACGGAGATTTCCCGGATTTGTGGGGCTTCTCCTTCTTCTCGGGGGGCTGGGTCTGGGGCTGGTACTGATACTGATACCCCCGGGGCTGACCCGTCATGTACGGGGAATTGGCATAGGGAGATTCCTTGCGGCCCGTACCGGCGGCGTGATAGGTGCCGGACTGGGGTTCACGCTGGGGTTCCTGGGTCGCCGCGCTCTGGGGTTCCTCGGGTATTTTGTTCTGCGGCTCCTGAGGGGCAGCATCCTGCGCTTCGGAAGCCGGGTGATTCTCTTCCGGATATTCGCTATTTGTTAAGGTGTCCACGGTGGTTCCCTCCTTCTCTTTTCTTACCTTACTCTACCCGTCACATATGAAGAAATATGTATCGACATGTGAAGGATATTTGAATTTTACAATTTTTCCGGCTTTTCGTCAAGGGAATCACATAAGAAATATCGCGGCAGCTTTCGCTGCCGCGAAACACGTTACTTCTTGCGGAAGGACATGCAGTCGGTACACTGATCCACGGTGGGGCAAGCCTCGTGGGTACCCACCAGAATGCGATCCAGAGAGCAGTAGTTCTCGCCCTCGCAGTGGTTGGCGCACTGCTGGACGGTACACTCGATGCTCTTGTTGGCATGACAGTTCATAGTAGCAGCCTCCTTTTCTTTGGATTCGGGAATAGTATGTGCCGCCGGGAGGAAAGCATTCAGGAATGTTTTTCCAATATTGCTTTCCTGCAAAATTTGTGGTATCTTAGACGAAAAGGTTTTTCTGGAGGTCTTTCTATGCCTATCATTGCTCCGTCTGTTTTGTCCGCTGATTTTGCCAATCTGGAACGGGATATCCACGATATTGAAGCGAATGGCGCCGACTGGGTGCATGTGGATGTGATGGACGGGATTTTCGTCCCCAACATCTCCATCGGCATTCCGGTGGTGAAGGCGCTGCGGCCCGTCACCTCCCTGCCCCTGGACGTGCATCTGATGATCGACCGTCCCATCCGGTATGCCGAGGAATTCATCAAGGCCGGCGCGGACTGGCTGACCATTCACTTAGAGTCTGACCAGCCCCAGAACACCCTGGCCTGCCTCGACAGAATCCGGGCGATGGGCTGCAAGGCCGCCGTTTCCCTGAAGCCGAAAACCCCGGCGGAAGCGGCGATCCCCTACCTTACCAAATGCGACATGGTGCTTGTGATGACCGTGGAGCCGGGCTTCGGAGCGCAGAAATTCATGGCCGACATGATGCCCAAGGTAAAAAAGCTCCGCCGTATGCTGGACGAAGTGAACCCCGACTGCATCATCGAGGTAGACGGCGGTGTGGACGCCGTGACCTACAAGACCTGCCGGGAAAACGGCGCGGAAGCGCTGGTCACCGGCTCCGCCTATTTTAAGGCCGCCGACCGGGCAGCCTTCGTCCAGGCTCTTCGGAAGTAGAAAAACGAACCCGGCTCCCACCTGGGAACCGGGTTCAGATTGTATGGGATTAGCAGTAGAAGTCCCGAATTTTCTTGGCGCGGCTGGGATGACGCAGTTTCCGGATGGCCTTGTTCTCGATCTGGCGGATACGCTCCCGGGTGACGCCGAAAATCTGCCCCACCTCTTCCAAGGTGTGGGTGCGTCCGTCATACATGCCGAAGCGCATCCGCAGAACGTCCGCTTCCCGCTCCGTCAGGGTATCCAGAATTTCCTTCAGCGCCTCGGCAAGCAGGGCGTTGGAGGTGGCGTCGGCGGGGCCGGGGGTGCGCTCGTCCTCCACGAAGGAGCCGATGGAGGTATCCTCCTCGTCTCCCACGGGGGTGTCCAGGGACAGCGTGTCGGCGGCGGTGCGGTTGGCCTCGATGATCTTCTCAACAGGCAGGTTCAGCTCCGCGGCGATCTCCTCCACGGTGGGTTCCCGGCCAAGCTCCTGCACCAGCTTCCGGTTGCAGCGGGTGGCCTTGTTGATGACCTCTACCATATGCACCGGGACACGGATCGTGCGAGCCTGATCCGCGATGGCGCGGGTGATGGCCTGCCGGATCCACCAGGTGGCATATGTAGAGAATTTGTTTCCCTTTGTCCAGTCGAATTTGTCGACCGCGCGGATCAGGCCGGTGTTGCCCTCCTGAATCAAATCCAGAATGTGCAGGCCGCGGCCGGAATACTTCTTGGCAATGGAGACCACCAGACGCAGGTTCGCCTCGGTGAGCTTGTTCTTCGCTTCCTGATCTCCCTCGGAGACGCGCTTGGCCAGCTCCACCTCTTCCTCGGCGGAAAGGAGCTTGATCTGGCCGATCTCCTTGAGGTACATCCGCACCGGGTCGTCCAGGCTGTATTCGGCAGCCAGGTCAACGGGGTCGACCAGCTCTTCCTCGTCAAGGCCTGCCAGGTTGATATCGTCGTCCGGCCCCAGGTCGAGATCATCGTCCCCCAGATCCAATTCCAGATCGGCGGTGACCACCTGAATATTCATGGCGTCCAGCCGGTCGTAAATGTCCTCGATCTTTTCCGGCGTCAGCTGCATCTTTTCCAACTGGGCGTTCAGGTCGGAGGCACGGATCATGCCTTCCTTCTTTCCCTGGGCGATCAGCGCCTGCAATGCGGCGTGAACATCGTCCATATTGGCTTTCGGTGCCTTCTTCGGCGTACTACTCATAGAGAATCTCCTTTTTTCTATGTAAAAATCCATAAAACTCTTGTGCCGTTAAACTATACCCCGTTTTTTTCTGTATGACAAGGGCATTTCTCAAAAATTTTTCTTTCATCGAGGACAGTTTTCCCCTGATTTCGGGAAAACATACGGTTTACTTTTTGGGAAAAATTCGTTATAATTGTGAGAATAAGGCAGTATGCCC
>CAKTKX010000109.1 GCA_934572365.1 uncultured Oscillospiraceae bacterium | reverse complement strand
ATATGGGGCAATGGGATAGCGAATTGAAACGGTTTTTGCCGAAAAAGTATTTCCTTTTTCCTTCCGCTATGCTACAATGGATGTACCCCAAATTTGGAGAGCAGGAGGAATATAACATGGACAACTACAACGGCAATACCTATGCACCGCGGCAGAATACGGATATGTCTGTCGGTGCCTGGATCGGCACTCTGATCCTCTCGGTAATTCCCATTGTCGGCTTCATCTGTCTGATCGTTTGGGCAGTGAGCAGCTCCCCGGAGAAGCGCTCCCGGAAGAATTGGGCGATTGCTCAGTTTGTTCTGACGCTTATCACGGTGGCCATCGGCATTCTGGTGTATGCTGTAACCGGCGGTGCGTTCCTGGCGTATTTGCTGAGCTAAGACAATCCCCCGACCCGGTAAAACCTAGGTCGGGGGATAACTTTTGCCGTTTTTTGATTTCAGCACTGACGCATCAGGCGAATGTAGAATTCCACTGCCTTGGCGGCGGTTTCCAGACGGATGTGCTCGTTGTTGCCGTGGATGGTAGACCGTTCCTCGGCGGTCAAATCCATGGCGGAGAAGCGGTAAACGTGGTTGCTCAGGTCACGGTAGTGCCGGGAGTCGGAGCATTGCACCATCAGATAAGGCGAGACGATGCAGCCCGGCCAGGTGTTGGCCACGGCAGAAGCGACCTTCTCCCAGGCGTCGCAGCCGGTTTCGGAAACAGGGCTTGGCTCAAAAGACTCCAGGGACGTGATCTCCACGGCGGGGTCGTTGACGGTCTTTTCCAGATACGCCAGGGCGGAAGCAACGCTGTCGGAGGGGTTCAGGCGGATGTTGGACACCATTTTTGCCTCGGGAGGAATCACGTTCCGGGCGGAGCTGCCCTCCATCTGGGTAAAGGCCACGGTGGTGCGCACCAGCGCGTTCATTTCGCCGCCGCTCTTTTTGCCCAGGGTGTCGATGATCCAGCCGAAGCACCACATGTTGGCGAAGATCACCCGGTACAGAGGGGTGGAATACCGACCCAAAGTGTCGAACATCTGGGCGGCGGGGCCGTCGATGTGGGCCTTGAAGGGATGATCCTCCACCCGCTTGCAGGCCGCAGCCAGAACGCCCACCGGGGTGTGGGGCTTGGGGGCGGAAGCGTGACCGCCGGCGGAGACGGTGCGATACTGGGCGTTCAGCATCCCCTTTTCCGCAATGCCGATCAGGCCGCAGGGCTGCTTCACGCCGGGGAACACGTTCTCCACAACAGCGCCGCCCTCGTCCACCACAATGGCGGGGTGGATGCCGTGCTCGGTGAAGTACGCCACGATGTTGGGCGCGCCCTGACCGTTGATCTCCTCGCCGCCGGAGAAGGCAAAATAGATGTCGTGTTCCGGCTGGAAGCCCTGGCCGATGAGGTAGTTGGCGGCGGAAAGGACGCCGTTGAAGGTGACCTTGGTGTCCAGGGTGCCGCGTCCCCAGAGAATGCCGTCCTCGATAATTCCGGCGAAGGGGGGCTTGTCCCACTTTTCCTCGTTGACAGGCACCACGTCATAGTGCGCCATCATAACGGCGGGGTCGCCCTCCTGCTTGCCCGGCCACCGAAATAGCAGCGCCCGGTCGGGAAGCTGCTGGAAGGTGCAGGTGCCGAATACGTTGGGGTACAGGGTCGGCAGCAGGGAGATCAGCTTCTGAAATTCCCCCTCGTCCTCCAGAGAATGGTCGTTGTAGGACACGGTCTTGCAGCGAACCAGCTGGGAGAGGGAATCCGCGGCAGCGTCCCGGTCGAAGGCGATTTCTTCCTTGGTGACCTCGGGCTGGGGCTTGGGACGGAAGCGGACGGTGCGGACGGCGACCACGGCGATGAATGCGACCAAAACGGCGAGAATCCAATATCCTAACATGTTTACAGAACTCCTCTCTTATAAAGCAGCCGGGAAACGGCAATGGTGAACAGCACACTCACCGGCACCATAATGCCCACGGTACCGGCGTTCAGGGCGGGAACGAAGATGAACAGGATCAGCATCAGCACCACCGGCGCAACGGCGATCTTCCAGTTCCGGCTGACGAAGGCTACGCCCAAGCCGCCGAACAGGGCGGGCAGCATCTGGGCAAAGGCCGGTTCCAGAACCGGCGCTTCCAGAACGGGGGTCAGGGGGACGATGAGAATGACGCCGATGATGATAATGACGGTGGTGACGATGGAGGAGGTGGCAATGGCGATGGTGGAGATGATCTCGCCCTCCTCGGAGTTGGCGCTGACGTTATTTTGCTCCAGCGCGTTGATGGCGCAGGGAAGCTTGAGGTTGGAGATGTTGCCGGTGACGAAGCTGAGGTAGGAGCCGCCCGCGCCCAGCATGGGAACGAAGGTGACGGTTTCAATGACGCCCACCGCCCAGTACATGGGCGCGGTGGCAATCAGACCCACCACCAGCGCGCCCCAGTCCGGGGCAGCGCCGAACAGGGCGGCGACGGTCAGGGGAAAGGCCAGCAGCAAAATCATAACGGAAATGTTCCAGATGGTGCCGCTGCGGTGAACGGAGTCGATGTAGCTAAGTTTCTTTTTCATATCGGCACCTCCTTAACCCAGCCACGCAGTGAGGGGAATGGCGGAGGCCATACCCAGCACCAAGGAAATGGGCAGCGCGTAGTCATTGACCCAGCCCCACTTGAATTTCTTCATGAGCAACCCGCAGACTACCATGATTGCGGCGGACACCGCCATGACGCACACCGGGACAAGTCCGGAGGTGGCGGCGTAATCTCCCGGCGTCCAAAGACGGGAAAAATCGCAGAATACGTAGCCCAGGAATGCGGAGATCATGCCGATAAACATGGCATTCTGGAAAATATCCGCCCATTTGGCGTCCCGGTTTTCCAGAACGGTCATGCCCCGCAGCAGCTTTTTCCCAATGACAGGCACCAGCCAGATGCCCACCATGATGGACAGGGTCATTACCAGGGCGATGTTGACGTACTGCTGGGCGGCCAGGGCGCTGATTTTGCCCAGCTCTAAGCCCATGGCGCTGACGGCGTTGGATGCCGCGATGGCCTCATAGCTCAATGAGCCGACCACGCTCAGCCGTAGCCAGGGCAGGGGAATGCCCAGACTTTTGCTTAAGGTGATGACGCTGATGACGATGGACACGGCCGGGGCAATGGTGAACAGCGCGGCGGTTTTGACGGTTTTTTTGATTTTGGCCTGATCCATGCCGATCTCCTTACTGCGGCGCAGAGCCTTGACCAGGAAGAAAGCCGACTGAGCCAGAACCACGGCGATCAGAATTCCGGCGAGCAGGTACAGCACCGGATGGTTGACGCTGAATTCCATGGAAACACCTCCGAAGAAAAGATGGATTCATTATAGCACGGTGGTGTTCCCGAAACAAGAAGCAATCCGACAGAAAAGAAGATTTTGCTCCGAAACACCCTTGCTATTTCCCGTCGGATAAGGTAAAATGATGGGGAGTTTTTTGGGAAAGAGGCAAGGGAAATGACACAAACGGCGTTTGACAATGACAAGTACCTGCAAATGCAGTCCGCCCACATCCGGGAGCGCATTGCCCAGTTTGGCGGCAAGCTGTACCTGGAATTCGGGGGCAAGCTCTATGACGACAACCATGCTTCCCGCGTCCTGCCCGGCTTCCGGCCGGACAGCAAGCTGCGGATGCTGCTGCAGCTGAAGGATCAGGTGGAGATGGTGATCGTCATCAACGCCGACGATATCGAAAAAAACAAGGTTCGCGGCGACCTGGGCATCACCTATGACCGGGACGTCATTCGCCTGATCGACATTTTCCGGGGGTTCGGCCTGTATGTTTCCAGCGTGGTGCTGACCCGCTTCCATGAGCAGGCGCTGGCGCGGGCATTCCAGTCCCGCCTGGAGGGGCTGGGTATCCGGGTCTATCACCATTTTGAGATTCCGGGATACCCCTCCGACACCGGCCACATCGTCAGCCCCGACGGCTTCGGGAAAAACGATTACATCGAAACGACCCGGTCGCTGGTGGTAGTCACCGCGCCCGGCCCTGGCAGCGGCAAGCTGGCGACCTGCCTGAGCCAGCTGTACCACGAGCATATCCGGGGCAACACGGCGGGCTACGCCAAATTTGAGACCTTCCCCATCTGGAACGTGCCGCTGAACCACCCGGTAAACCTTGCCTACGAGGCCGCCACAGCGGATTTGAACGACGTGAACATGATCGACCCCTTCCATCTGGAAGCCTACGGGGTCACCACCGTCAACTACAACCGGGATGTGGAAGCGTTCCCCGTGCTGGTGGCGATTTTTGAGAAGATTCTGGGGCACTGCCCCTACAAATCCCCCACGGACATGGGCGTGAATATGGTGGGCAACTGCATCGTGGACGACGAGGCCGTCCGGTTTGCCTCCCGGCAGGAGATCATCCGCCGGTACTATGAGGCCATGTGTGAGCAGAAGCAGGGCAAGGGCAGCGATGAAGCGGTGCGCAAGCTGGAGCTGCTGATGAAAAAGGCTGGTGTGACCCCGGAGGAGCGAAAAGTCGTCGCTCCCGCCTTGCAGCGGGCGGAGCAGACCGGCGCGCCCGCCGCTGCTATGGAGCTGCCTGACGGTACCATTGTCACCGGCAAGACCTCCGACCTTCTGGGCGCGTCCTCGGCGCTGCTGCTGAATGCGCTGAAAAAGCTGGCGGGTATGCGGGACAGCCTGCACCTGATCTCCCCGGTGGTGCTTGATCCCATCCAGCATCTGAAAGTTGACCACCTTGGCAACCGCAATCCCCGTCTGCACACCGATGAGACCCTGATTGCCCTGACCATCTGCGCTGCCACCAATCCCATGGCGGAGCTGGCCATGGAGCAGCTGGACAAGCTGCGGGGCTGCGAGGTGCATTCCTCGGTAATACTGTCTCCGGTGGACGAAAAGACCTTCAAGCGCCTGGGTGTCAACCTGACCTGCGAGCCGAGATATAAGGGATAAGTAGATAAAAATGCAGAATGCCATTGCTTTGGCATTCTGCATTTTTCATATGTGTTTGTTCCTTGTGCTGCCTAAGGCGGCACCTGTTTTTATGCCCGCTGCTCGCAGTAGATGCACCTGTGGATGTCCGCGGCCTTGTCGGTGCAGCGGAACAGCTGGGGCAGCTCCTGCTCGG
>CAKTKX010000108.1 GCA_934572365.1 uncultured Oscillospiraceae bacterium | reverse complement strand
ATGATGAGATTCACCGTGCCGCCGGAGCGCTTTTTGTCCGAGAGGGTGTAGGTGAAAAGGTCGTCTGCGGAGTAGTCCGTCCGGGTGGGCAGACCGAATTGTTCCAGAAGCGCCACGATTCGCGGCGTATCGGCGCAGGCGGACGCCCGGCTGACGATGGCCATGCCGATGGCGACGGCCTTTCCGTGGGAGAGGGCAAACCGGCTTTTCGCCTCCACGCCGTGACCGACGGTGTGACCTAGATTCAGCTTCATTCGTGCGCCGGTGTCGAATTCGTCCTCCATGACCACGTCCCGCTTTAATTCCACGCAGCGGGTGATCACCGCTTCCCGGTCAAAGGCAAGCCCCTTTTCTTCCAGATGGGCGAAGAGCTTCGGGTCGTACAGCACGCCGTACTTGATGACCTCGGCGCAGCCGTCCCGGAAAATGTCAAGGGGGAGGGAATTCAGGGTGTCCGTGTCGCACAGCACCAGACTGGGCTGGCAGAAGGCACCGGCAAGGTTCTTCCCGGCGGGAAGATCGATGGCGGTTTTGCCGCCTACGGAGGAATCTACGGCGGCAAGCAAAGTCGTGGGAACCTGAATGAAGCGGATGCCCCGAAGGTAGCTTGCGGCGGCGAAGCCCGCCAGATCGCCCACCACACCGCCGCCCAGGGCGACGATCAGGTCGGAGCGGGTCAGCTGGTTTTCCGCGAGAAAGTTCAGAAGATCAAGAAAAACCTGCCCATTCTTGCTTTCTTCCCCGGCGGGGAATACATAGGAAACCACGGAAAACCCGGCGCTTTTCAGACTTTCCTCGGCAGCAACCCCATAAAGAGGATACACGCTGCTCTCGCTGACGACGCAGATTTTCTGCGCCTTTCCCAGCTTTTTCGCTTCCGCGCCCAGCATGGGCAGAAGCCCCTGACCGATCAGAATATCATACTGTTTGGAGGCACGGACGGTAACGGTATTCATCCGTCCACCTCCTCTTTGCGTTTTTTGCCCTCGTCCAGCAGCTGGACTAAGGCGTCCATATCGTCCGCGGCAATGGCGTCGCGATAAGCGGACAGGCTTTCAATGTAGCTGTCCAGTTCAAAGAGGACATTGTCCTTGTTTTCCATAAATAGCTCTGCCCACATCTGAGGATTCAGCCATGCGACGCGGGTCAGATCCTTGTAGCTCCCGGCGGAGAAACCCTTGTGCTTCAAGGCGGTGGGGGACTTGATAAAAGCGTTGCTGAGAATGTGGGGCATTTGAGAGGTAAAGGCGATCATTTTATCATGATCTTCCGCCGTTGTGACGGAGAAGAAACCAAAATGGCAGGGTTTCAGTGCGGTTTTTACCCGGTCTAACAGCCGGATATCGTCATACACCGGTGGAACCAGCACCATGGGTGCGCCCGCGAAGAGGTTCGCCCGGCTGTATTTGAAGCCGGAAAACTGGGAGCCTGCCATAGGATGCCCGCCAACGAAGGTAAAGCCGTACCGTTCGGCCAGGGGGAAACAGCGGCTGCAAACCTCCCGTTTGATGCCGCAGCAGTCAATCACCAGCGCATCCTTGGATACAAGGGACGCGTTTTTTTCCAGCCAGTCGGCGCAGCCGCCGGGGTAGATGGCAAGCAGAATCAGGTCGCACTCCGGGATGGTGGTTTCATCCAGCCTCCCGTGAACCGCACCGGAAAGCATAGCGAAGGACAGCATAGGTTCGTTTCGCTGAATGGCGTAGACGGTGTGACCCTCCAAAGCATAGGCTCTGGCAAGGGAACCACCGATCAGGCCAAGACCCAAAATACCTACTTTCATACAAGGACCTCACGAATCTGCCGGACTTTCCGGCTGATCTCATCGAACTGGGGCGGCGTGATGGACTGAGCGCCGTCGCACAGCGCGTGGGCGGGATCGTTGTGGACTTCCACCATGATGCCGTCGGCACCGGCGGCGGTGGCTGCGTAGGCCATGGGGGCGACCAGGTCGGCCTTGCCGGTGGCGTGGCTGGGGTCGACCACCACGGGCAGGTGGGTCAGATTGTGCAGCACGGGAACTGCGGAAAGATCAAGGGTGTTTCGGGTGGCGGTCTCAAAGGTGCGGATGCCCCGCTCGCAGAGGATGACCTTGCTGTTGCCCTCACTCATGATGTACTCGGCGCTCATGAGCAGCTCCTGCAGGGTGTTGGCAAGTCCCCGTTTCAGCAGAATTGGCTTGTCGGTCTTGCCAAGCTCTTTGAGAAGGTCGAAATTCTGCATATTCCGGGCGCCCACCTGAATGATATCCACGTCGGCGAACAGATCGAGGGTGGAAATGTTCATGATCTCCGTGACAATGGGCAGCCCCGTAGCCTTTTTGGCCTCCAGAAGCAGCCGGATGCCCTCGCCCTTCATGCCCTGAAAGGCGTAGGGAGAGGTGCGAGGCTTAAACGCGCCGCCCCGGAGAATGGACGCGCCGGATTCCTTGACGGCGGAAGCGACGGCAATGATCTGCTCCTCGGATTCCACACTGCAGGGGCCTGCGATCACGGCAAAATACCCGCCGCCGATCCGGGCGTTTCCTACCTCAATGATGGTGTCCTTGGGGTGGAATTTTCGGTTGGCCTGTTTGAACGGCTCAGAGACCCGCTTGACGGTCTCCACCATTTCCAGGCTTTTCAGAAGGTCGATGTCCACCCGGCTGGTGTCGCCGACCAGACCGAGAATGGTGACCTCTGAGCCTTCGGAAATGTGAACGTCCAGGTTCATATTCTTGAGCCAGTCCACAAGGTGCTGGATCTGGGAGGGCGTGGTGCCGTTTTTCAATACTGCGATCATTGCTTAACATCTCCTGGTAATAAAATAACCGCCGCACGGCAATTCGTGCGGCGGTTTGAGATAACCCCTAAAGCTCCTGAAATTTTCTGCAGCACAAATCGCTATTACTTTTTTCGGGTAAAAAAGTAATAGTAATAAAAAGAAAAGCGAGCAGAAGAATTCACGGTGACCATATAAAAAGGCTCCTTGTTCAGTAGCTGCGGACATTATACCATGGGCGGCGGAATATTGCAAGAGGAATTTACAAAAACCGCGACATTTTTCCCTTACTGAATGTGCGTGTGATTATTGATGTGATCCTGGCAGTAGCAGTAATAGCCCTTGCACTTGGAGCAGTAGCGGAATTCCAGCTCCGGATTTGTCACATCGGTGCGGCCGCAGATCGTGCAGCGGTGGGTGTAGGGGGCTTTCGGCGTGGCGGTGGAGGCTTCGTAGGAGCCGGCATTGAAGTGGATGACCTTTGTCTTTGGCTGCTTGGGCTTCCTGCGGAACAGGCGGCTGGCATTGGTGCGCCAGGACACGGGAATCACATTCAGCACGTCCTTGCCGAAGAAGAGGAAATAGTTGGCAAGAGCGATCACGGAGAACAGATTGTAGGGGAAGGGGTCGGTAAACAGACTGAGCAGCACCATCGCCAGATCGATCAGCGCGAAAATCCACGCTTTCACGGGGATGATGAAGAAAAGCAGGAAATTCGCGTCGGGGTACAGCGTGGCGTAGCTGAGAAACAGGCTCAGGTTCAGGTAGGTGACGCTGGCCTGACCGCCGAAAATCAGGCAGTAAACGTCCATCATCACCACACCGGTGAGGTAAAACAGGTTGAACCGCAGGGTGCCCCACACATTTTCCATGGCTCTGCCCAGGGAGTAGTAGCACAGCAGGGTGATGGAGGTAAGCAGAATATTTCCGGCGCTGTAGGTCAGGGGATAGGTGATCAGCCGCCAGACCTGCCCCTGAAGAATGCTCGTCCGGTCAAAGCGGAGGGCGCTGTACAGAAGGGCGTTGCCGGACATCTGGCTGAACAGGTAGACCACGGCGGTGCCGATGACGATGTAAAGCATCAGATTGGGGATGCCCTTATCCCGGTTCCTGAAGCAGAAAAGCTCAAATTTCTTGCGTAAATTTTTCACGGTACTCAACTCCTAATACTATTTCCTGATTAAAATCTTTTCTAAAGATCATAATGTAAGTTCAGTATAAAAAACGTATCCCCATTCTATCAGCAATTCATTCAAATGTCTATATCGGATTTGTAAACAAAAAGCTTGACTTTTGTAGAAAACTGTGTAAAATATAATGTTGAACTGCATACAAGCCTTATCAAGAGTGGTGGAGGGAACGGCCCGATGAAACCCGGCAACCTGTTTACACAAGGTGCCAAATCCGGCGGCAAACGAAAGATGAGGATTCGATAGAAGCGCACATCGAATCTTCGGTGTGCGGTTTTTCTTTTTTCAGATTCAGTTACAGAAAGAAAGGAAAAACAAAATGGAAAAAAGACTTTTTACCTCCGAATGTGTCACCAACGGCCACCCCGATAAGGTGGCGGACTCCATCTCCGACGCCATTCTGGACGCCTGCCTTGCCCAGGATCCCAACTCCCGCGTGGCCTGCGAGACTATGGTCACCACGGATTTCTGCATCATCTGCGGCGAGATCACCACGAAGGCCGCCGTTGACTACGCCGCCGTTGCCCGGGAGGCCATCCGCAAAATCGGCTATGTCTGCCCCGGCGACGGTTTCGACGCCGACACGGTGGAGATTCAGTGCCGTATCCACACCCAGTCCGCCGACATCGCCCTGGGAACCAACGACGAGGTTGGCGGCGCAGGAGATCAGGGCATGATGTTCGGCGGCGCCTGCACCCAGACTCCGGAACTGATGCCCCTGCCCGCAGCCCTCAGCCGCGCCCTGTGCAGCCGCCTGACCCAGTTCGTCCATGAGACGGACTTGCTTCGTCCTGACGGAAAGACCCAGGTCACCGTGGAATTTGACGAGCAGGGCAACGTGGTGGGCATCGACACCGTGGTCGTCTCCATCATGCACAGCGCGGATTTCCCAATCGAGGCGCTGAGAAAATACGTCCGGGAGAATGTGATCGCCCCGGTTCTGGAGCGTTACGGCTTCCACATTGAGAACGTCGCCCATATCCACATCAACCCCACCGGCAATTTTGTCATCGGCGGCCCCAACGGCGATACCGGCCTGACGGGCCGGAAGATCATCGTGGACACCTATGGCGGCTATTTCTCCCACGGCGGCGGCGCGTTCTCCGGAAAAGACCCCACTAAGGTTGACCGCAGCGCGGCGTATATGGCGCGGTACATGGCGAAAAATCTGGTTGCCGCGGGT
>CAKTKX010000107.1 GCA_934572365.1 uncultured Oscillospiraceae bacterium | reverse complement strand
AGGCCGAAGGGGCTCCCCTGCTAAGGGAGTAGGCGTCTAAAAAGCGCGCGAGGGTTCAAATCCCTCTCACTCCGCCAAAGTACCCCAAATTCCTGTATAATCAGGAGTTTGGGGTACTTTATTTCTATAAAAGTTTCTTGAAACCGCTTTTTCAATTTCTCTAAAATCCCGCAAAAATCCCCGAATCCTCGCCGGTTACCATCCCGGTTACTATCGGCGTTACGATTGGGAAAATAGCAGGCATGCATTTTCTCTCCCCTTGCTATCCAAGCCACCGCAGTTCCGTCAGAATTGCGGTGGTTTTCTGCGTCGGCGGCAACCTGTCGGTCAGGCGTTGACAAACGCCCTCCGAACGTTTACAATAGACAAAAAATTACATTATGAGGTGATTTCTCATGGATTCCAAGCTGCGCCCCGAAACCCTGTGCATTCAGTCCGGTTATACGCCCAAAAACGGCGAACCCCGCCAAATCCCCATCGTCCAGAGTACCACATTCAAGTATGATACCTCCGAGGATATGGGAAAGCTTTTTGACCTGGAAGCCGACGGCTACTTCTATTCCCGTCTGGCAAACCCCACCTGCGACGCCGTCGCCGCCAAGATCTGCGCTCTGGAGGGCGGCACCGCCGCCATGCTCACCGGCTCCGGCCAGGCGGCAACCTTCATGGCTGTGTTCAATATCGCCGGCTGCGGCGACCACATCGTCGCCAGCTCCGCCATTTACGGCGGCAGCTTCAATCTTTTCTCCGTTACCATGAAGAAAATGGGTCTGGAAACCACCTTTATCGACCCGGACTGCACCGAGGAGGAGCTGAACGCCGCCTTCCGCCCCAACACCAAGGCCGTGTTCGGCGAGACCATCGCCAATCCCGCCCTGACGGTGCTGGACATCGAGAAATTCGCCAAGGCCGCCCACGCCCACGGCGTTCCCCTCATTGTGGACAACACCTTCGCCACCCCCATCAACTGCCAGCCCTTCCGGTGGGGCGCGGATATCGTCACCCACTCCACCACCAAGTACATGGACGGCCATGCTTCCGCTCTGGGCGGCGCTATCGTGGACGGCGGCAAGTTCGACTGGACGGCCTACCCGGACAAATTCCCCGGCCTGTGTACCCCTGATGAAAGCTACCACGGTGTCACCTATACCCAGCGCTTCGGCCTTGGCGGCGCGTTCATCACCAAGTGTACCGCCCAGCTGATGCGGGACTTTGGCTGCGTCCAGTCCCCCCAAAGCGCGTTTTTGCTGAATCTGGGTCTGGAAAGCCTGCCCTTCCGCATGAAGCAGCACTGCGCCAACGCCCAGGCCGTGGCAGAATTTTTGCAGGGTCATGAAAAGGTCAAGTGGGTGAAATTTGCCGGGTTGAAGGGTGACAAATATTACGATCTTGCCCATAAGTACATGCCGAACGGCACCTGCGGCGTCATTTCCTTCGGTCTCTACGGCGGACGGAAAGCAGCCGAGACCTTCATGAAACACCTGAAGCTGGGTTCCATCGAGACCCATGTGGCCGATTCCCACACCTGCTGCCTGCACCCCGCCTCCTCCACCCACCGTCAGATGACCGACGCGGAGCTGGACGCCGCCGGTGTCGGCGCTGACCTCATCCGTCTGAGCTGCGGTCTGGAAAACGCTCAGGATCTCATTGAGGACATCGCCCAGGCGCTGGAAAACGTATAATTTCGATTCTCAGGAGGAAGCCCTATGCCCATTCAGATTCCCAACGACCTGCCAGCAGCGGGCATTCTGCAGCAGGAAAATATTTTTGTCATGCAAAAGACTCGGGCTGAGACCCAGCACATCCGCCCTCTGGAGATCGTGCTGTTAAACCTCATGCCCACCAAGATCGTCACGGAGACCCAGCTCAGCCGGCTGCTTGGCAACACGCCGTTGCAGGTGCATCTGGAGCTGATGATGGTCTCCACCCACCGCTCCAAGAACACCCCCCAGGAGCATCTGCTGAATTTCTACAAGACCTTCGATGAGCTGAAAGACCGGAAATTCGACGGCATGGTGATCACCGGCGCACCGGTGGAGCAGATGCCCTTTGAAGAGGTGGACTACTGGCCGGAGCTGTGCCAAATCATGGAGTGGAGCAAGACCAACGTCCATTCCACCTTCCACATCTGCTGGGGCGCACAGGCTGGGCTTTACTACCACTACGGCATCCAGAAAAAAGCCCTCCCGGAAAAACTGTTCGGCGTGTACCCCCACCATGCGGACTACAAGCGCGCCATTCTGCTCCGGGGCTTTGACGATGAATTCTGGATTCCCCACTCCCGGCACACCACCGTGGAGCGTGCCGACATCGAAGCCGTTCCCGGCCTGAAAATTCTGGCTTCCTCTCCGGATGCCGGGGTCTACGCCGCCATGAACAAGGAGGGCCGTCAGATTTTCGTCACCGGCCACGCCGAGTACGACGCGGACACGCTGGAAAAGGAATACCTCCGGGACAAAGCCCAGGGTCTGCCCATCCACGTCCCGGCGAACTACTATCCCAACGACGATGACACCCAGCGCCCCGTCGTCCGCTGGCGGGGACACGCCCATCTGCTGTTCAGCAACTGGCTGAACTACTTTGTCTATCAGACGACGCCATACGACATCATGGCCGTGGGCGTGGAATCCACCCGCGAATAAAAGTTTACAATACAGCCGCCGTCCCATACTTGAAATGGGGCGGCGGCTGCTGTATAATTCTGGTAAAATATGAATTGCGAGGTTAAAACAATGCTCACCACAATTCTTTTTGATCTGGACGGCACGCTGCTTCCCATGGATCAGGAGGTATTCGTCAAGGACTACCTGCACCGTCTGGCGGCAAAGATGATGCCATACGGCTATGACCCCCAACAGCTTGTCAAGGCAGTCTGGCGCGGCACCGGCGCCATGGTCGCGAACAGCGGCAGGAAGACCAACGAGGCCGTCTTCTGGGAAACCTTCGCCGACATGTTCGGTCAGGACGCGTTGAAGGACGTTCCCCTTTACGACGAATTCTACAAAACGGAATTTCAGGAATGCCGCCACGTCTGCGGCTTTCGGCCCGCCGCGGCGGAAACGGTTCGCGCTCTCCATGCCATGGGGTACCGCACCGTGCTTGCCACCAATCCCCTTTTCCCGCCCACGGCCACCCAGAGCCGGGTTCGGTGGGCGGGGCTGACGCCAGAGGATTTCGAGTTCATCACCACCTATGACAATTCCTCCTTCTGCAAGCCCAATCCGGACTACTACCGGGAAATTCTGGGTAAACTGAATTTGACCGCCGAAGAATGTCTCATGGTCGGCAACGATGTAGGCGAGGACATGATTGCCCGCACCCTTGGTATGCAGGTGTTCCTTCTCACCGACTGCCTGATCAATAAGGATGGCAAGGACATTTCCCAGTATCCATACGGCAGCTTCCCGGAGCTGATGGACTATATCCGGAGCTTATGACATGATGCTTTTTCTGTTTCTTCTGTGCGCCGCCGCGGCCATTTTGCTGATGGGCGGATACTATACCTACCGCATTGCGTTCTATTCCCCCAAAAAGGGGCGGGACAAAATCTCCACCTTTTCCAGCCACAAATATGACCCCTACCGCAGGGAGATCAACCGCCTGTTCTGCCAGCTCAGCGACCGTCCCTATGAGGAAGTTTCCATCGTATCCCTTGACGGGCTGACTCTCTTCGGACGCTACTATCAGGTCAAGGACGGCGCGCCGCTGGACATCGGCTTCCACGGCTACCGCAGCAGTGCCTTGACGGATTTCGCCGGCGGCAGCGAGCTGAGCTTTTCCATGGGACACAATCTTCTGCTCATTGATGAACGCGCCCACGGCAGAAGCGAAGGCCGTACCATCACCTTTGGCATTCAGGAGCGGTGGGACGTGGAAAGCTGGGTGCGCTTCGCCGTGGAGCGGTTCGGCGCAGATGTGCAGATTATCCTCTACGGCGTCTCCAAGGGCGCGGCGACGGTGCTGATGGCTGCCGGTCTGGACTTGCCCGAAAACGTGAAAGGAATCATCGCCGACTGCCCCTATTCCTCCCCCAGAGACATCATCCGCAAGGTCGCGAAGGATATGCACATGCCCGACCGATTATCCTGGCCGTTTGTAAAAATCGGCGGGCGGGTCTACGGCGGCTTCGACGTTAATGAAACAGACGCCGCCCGGGCAGTGAAACAGGCAAAGGTTCCCATCCTGATCATCCACGGGGAAAGCGACAGCTTCGTCCCCTGCGAAATGAGCGACATCGTATCAGAAAATCCCGCCCTGATAACGCGCTGTACCTTCCCCGGCGCTGACCATGGGTTCAGCTATCTGGTGGACACCCCCAGATACCGGAAAATCGTGACCGACTTTGTGGAAAAGGCGCTCACGCCGAAAGCATGACCACTGCCCTCGCCGGGATACCCCGGCGGGGACTTTTTCGCGGAAAGACGGCGCAGCATGACAATTCCTCTTGATTTTTCCGAAAAAACGAATACAATGGACACATATTGTTTCCCGTGAAAGGATGCCGCTTTATGAACAAGATATACATTCCCGAAAACTACAAGCCGGTGCTGGACGCCTACGACACCCAGCGCGCCATTGCCTACATCAAGGAGACGTTTCAGCAGGAATTTTCCAAGGCGCTGAATCTGAAGCGTGTCTCCGCCCCCCTGTTCGTCACCGAAAGCTCCGGCCTGAACGATAACCTGAACGGCTACGAGCGGCCTGTGGCCTTTGATATCCCCGCCGTGGGCATGGACGCCCAGGTGGTGCATTCTCTGGCAAAATGGAAGCGTCTCGCTCTCAAGCGCTACAACTTCACCGTGGGAAACGGCCTGTACACCGACATGAACGCCATCCGCCGGGACGAGGCGCTGGACAACGTCCATTCCATTTACGTCGACCAGTGGGACTGGGAGAAGATCATTACCCGGGAAAACCGGAATCTGGACTTTCTGAAGCTCATCGTCCGCGCCATCGTGGGCGCCATCTGCGACACCAACGACCGCCTGCACGTCCGCTTCCCCCAGCTGCGCACCGAGCTGAACCGGGAGGTCACCTTCATCACCGCGCAGGAGTTGGAGGACATGTATCCCGACCTGGAAACCGGTTCCCAGCGGGAAAACGCCTTTGTCCGGGAGCATAAGACTGCCTGTATCATGCAGATCGGCGGGCTTCTCCGCTCCGGCAAGCCCCACGACGGCCGCGCCCCCGACTATGACGACTGGAATCTGAACTGCGACATTTTCTT
>CAKTKX010000106.1 GCA_934572365.1 uncultured Oscillospiraceae bacterium | reverse complement strand
ATGCGGCGGCTGCTGGAGCTGGCGGAAGAGGTGAAGGCATGAGCTTTGTACATTTGCATGTCCATACGGAATACAGCCTGCTTGATGGTGCGTGCCGCGTTGACGGCATCATGGATCGGGTCAAGGAGCTGGGGCAGACCGCCATTGCCATCACCGACCACGGCGTGATGTACGGCTGTATTGATTTCTATAAAGCCGCAAAAGCCGCCGGAATCAAGCCCATCATCGGCTGCGAGGTCTACGTCGCCCGGCGGGGCATGGCTGACCGTGTCCATGGAATCGACAACGACCCCTACCATCTGGTGCTGCTGTGCGAAAACCGTAAGGGATACGAAAACCTATGCTATCTGGTGTCGGAAGCCTTTATTCACGGCTTTTACGGCAAGCCCAGAATTGATCTTCCACTGCTGGAGCAGCACCATGAGGGGCTGATCGCCCTGTCCGCGTGCCTTGCCGGTGCAATCCCCCAGTATCTGATGGAGGAAGACTACGATTCTGCGAAGGAATACGCGAAGAAAATGTCCGGCATTTTCGGGGAAGGGAATTTCTTCCTGGAATTGCAGGATCACGGTATTCCGGAGCAGCGGCCGGTGAATCAGGGCGTCCAGCGCCTTGCCCGGGAGCTGGGACTGCCGTTGGTAGTGACCAACGACGCCCACTATCTGCGCAAAGAGGACGCGGAAATGCAGGACGTCCTGCTGTGCATCCAGACCGGCAAGACCGTGGACGACACCAACCGGATGAAATTCCAGACCCAGGAATTTTACCTCAAAAGCGAGGACGAGCTGAAAGCCCTGTTCCCCGGCTGCGAGGAAGCCTTTGAAAACACCGTCCGCATTGCCGAGCGGTGCAATCTGGACTTTACCTTCCACGAATACCATCTGCCCTCCTACCCGGTGCCGGAGGGGTATACGGACGAGGAATATTTCCGCAAGCTGTGCGCCGAGGGCTTTGCAGAGCGGTATCCCGATGCGCCGGAAGCTTACCGGAAGCGGCTGGAATATGAGGTCGGCGTCATCAGTCGGATGGGTTATGTAAACTACTATCTTATCGTCTGGGACTTTATTCATTTTGCCAAGGTCAACGGCATTCCCGTGGGGCCGGGGCGCGGCTCCGGCGCGGCTTCCATTGTGGCATATTGTATGCACATCACGGAAATCGACCCCATGAAGTATAACCTCATTTTCGAGCGGTTCCTCAACCCGGAACGGGTGAGTATGCCGGATTTCGATACGGATTTCAGCCCGGAACGCCGGGGCGAGGTCATGGAATACGTCATGGAGAAATACGGCGCGGATCATGTTGCCCAGATCGTCACCTTCGGTACCATGGCCGCCCGGGGCGCCATCCGGGATGTTGGCCGGGCGCTGAACTTCTCCTACGCGGAGACGGACGTGGTGGCAAAGCTGGTGCCGACCATGCCGCTCCATCTGACGCTGGCGGAAGCCATGAAGATTTCCCCCAAGCTCAAGGAGATGTACGACGGTGACCAGCGGGTGAAGACGCTCATCGACACGGCCATGCGCCTGGAGGGAATGCCTCGGAACACGTCTACCCACGCCGCCGGCGTGGTGATTACGGCACAGCCGGTCAATACCTACGTCCCCCTGTCCCGGAACGATGATACCGTGGTCACCCAGTACACCATGACCACTATTGAAGAACTGGGCCTGCTGAAAATGGACTTCCTTGGTCTGCGGAACCTGTCGGTGATTCAGGATGCGGAAGCGCTGGTGCGGCAGGAAGAACCCGATTTTCAGATTGCAAACGTGCCGGACAACGACCCGGAGACCTTCGCTATGCTGGCCGAGGGCAAGACCCAGGGCGTTTTTCAGATGGAATCCACCGGCATGACCGGTGTGTGTGTCAGCATGAAGCCCACCTCCATCGAAGACCTGACGGCCATCGTGGCGCTCTACCGTCCCGGCCCTATGGAATCCATCCCCAAGTTCGTTGAAAATAAGTTCAACCCCGGAAAAGTGACCTATAAAACGCCCCTTTTGGAGCCGATTCTGAAAGTCACCTACGGCTGCATCGTCTATCAAGAGCAGGTCATCGAGATTTTTAGGACTCTGGGCGGCTACTCCATGGGGCAGGCGGACAACATCCGCCGGGCAATTTCCAAGAAAAAGCAGAAGGTCATCGACGCCGAGCGGAAGACCTTCGTCTACGGCGACCCGGAGCAGAAAATTGACGGCTGCATCGCCCGGGGGGTACCCGAGGCGGTGGCGCAGTCGATTTACGACGAGATCGTGGATTTCGCCAACTACGCCTTCAACAAAGCCCACGCGGTATGCTATGCCGTAGTTGCCTACCAGACGGCCTACCTCAAGTGCCATTATCCCAGGCAGTACATGGCGGCGCTGATGACCTCCGTTCTGGACTCCGCCACCAAAATTTCCGGCTATATCGCCGAATGCCGGGAGCTGAGAATCCCGGTGCTGCCCCCGGATATCAACCATTCCGAGGACTACTTCACCGTCGAGGGCGACGCCATCCGCTTCGGTCTCGGTGCGGTGAAAAACGTAGGCCGCGGTCTCATCCGCGCCATGGCGGCTAAACGGGCAGAGGGCGGTGCTTTCCGCTCTCTGGAGGATTTCCTGGAACGGATGGGGGAGGGCGAGCTGAACAAGCGCGCCGTGGAAAACTTCATCAAGTGCGGCGCCATGGACTGCTTCGGCTACCACCGCAGTGAGCTGCTGGCGGTGTACGACCAGATGATGGACAGCGTGTCCGCCTCCCGGAAGAAGAATTTGGAAGGCCAGATGGGGCTGTTTGCCATGCTGGACGAGGACGACGAAGCGGGCAAGGTGCCGATCCCCAAGCTCAGGGAGCTGGACAAGGGAGAGCTTCTCTCCATGGAGAAGGAGACTACTGGCATCTACATTTCCGGCCACCCCATGGACGATTACCGGCCGTACCTGCGCAACACCCATGTGGTACACATCGGCAGTCTCATGGAAGAGGACAACGGCTTCCAGGACGACCAGATCATCAGCGTGGCGGGCATCGTCCAGACTGTGAAAATGAAAACCACCCGGAACAATTCTATGATGGCTTATATCACGGTAGAAGACGATACGGCGTCCATGGAGATGCTGGCGTTTTCCAACGTGCTGGATCAGTACGGCGGCTACCTCCGGGAAAACAGTGCCGTGGTCATCACCGGGCGGCTGTCCCTTCGGGACGACAAGGAGCCGCAGATCGTCATCAACCGCGCCCGTCCTATTTCGGACTACGCCGACGGCAGCGCGCCGCCGGAGCGGCCGCAGCAGACGGACAAGAGCGGCACGCTGTACCTCCGCCTGCCAGGGGAGGAAGGAATGCTGTATCCCAAGATCCGGTGCATCCTGAACATGTTCCCCGGGGGCAGCACGGCGGTGCTTTACTTTGCGGACACAGGACGGCGCAGGGGTACCCGGTGCTGCATTCGGGATACTATGCTTACCGAGCTGAAAAATGTGCTTGGAGAAGCGAATGTTGTGCTGAAATAGCTTTTCTTTTAGAACATATTGTGGTATAATAGTTGATCAAGAGGAGTTGATGCCGTGAAAAAGCGAATATGGCTGCTTCCGCTGCTCATCCTCACGTCGATCTTGCTGACCGGCTGCGCCTTGCAGACGGTGGATGAAATGTACGCACTGCCCAAGCGGTCGAAGGAATACGACAGCTTGCAGTCCGCCATCGATTCCGCCATGTACGGCCTGAGCTACTCCGCGCCGGTCTCCGGGGAAAACCAGCAGACGGTGCAGATGGCCGATCTGGACGGCGACGGCGTGGAGGAATATATCGTCTTTGCCCAGGGAAGCTCTGCCAACCCTTTGCAGGTGCTGATTTTCCGGCAGGAGGAGGACGGCACGTGCCGCCTGATGGAGGTCATTCAGAGCAACGGCTCCGCCTTTGAGCAGGTGGAATATGTGCAGATGGACGACGCCCCCGGCTACGAGCTGGTGGTTGGGCGGCAGCTCAGCGATCAGGTGCTGCGCAGTGTGTCGGTGTACTCTTTTTCCAGCGGCAGCGCTGAGCAGCTGATGATGGTGGGCTACTCCAAATTTATCACCTGCGACCTGGACGACGACGGGTGCAGTGAGCTGATGGTCATTCTCCCCGGCGAATCGGAAACCGGGACAGGCTCTGCGGTGCTGTACCGCGTGCAGGACGGCAGCATTGAACGCTCGGTGGAGGTCAACGTGTCGGAGAATGCATCCCACATCCGGCGGATCACGGAGGGACGGCTGCTGGGCGGAACCCCTGCGGTATTCGTCGCCAGTGCGGTAAACGAAAGCGCCATTGTGACGGACGTTTTCGCCTGGCGGAACGATCGTTTTTCCAATATTTCCTATTCCCGGGATTCGGACACCAGCGTCCAGACCCTGCGAAATTACTATGTATACGCCGAAGACATCGACGGCGACGGCGTGATGGAGCTTCCCAGCCTGATCACCATGAAGCGCATTTCCCCGGAGCATGAGGGAAAGCAGAAGTTTCTCATCCGCTGGTTCGCCATGGACTTGGAGGGCAGGGAGATGGACAAGCTCTTTACCTTCCACAATTACCTGGGCGGCTGGTACATGCAGTTGGATAACAGCTGGGCGGCGCGGGTGTCGGTAGATCAGGACGGCGGCCGGTATACGTTCTACGTGTGGGACGAGGATTACCGGCAAGCGCTGGATGTGTTCTCCATCTACGCCCTCACCGGCGGAAGCCGGGAGGAGGACGCCACGGTGGACGGCCGGTTTGCCTTCTATCGGGCAGAAGGCGTGGTCTACGCCGCGAAGCTGGAGGCCAATGCGGCGGAATTCGGCATTACAGAGAATCAACTTATCAACAGCTTCCATCTGATTCGGCAGGATTGGAAAACGGGAGAGACTTGAGGGGTGTCATATGAAAAAAGTACTGATTATGGAAGATGAACTGAATATCCGAAGCTTTGTGGTGATCAACCTGAAGCGGGCAGGGTACGACGCCATCGAGGCGGGGAACGGCCAGGAGGCACTGGACGCCATCGCCCAGACCCCGGACATTGGCGTTGCCATTCTGGATATCATGGTGCCGGGGGACATGGACGGCTTCGAGGTCTGCCGCCGCATCCGCGCCTCCAACAAGCAGATGGGTATTATCATGCTCACCGCCCGCACCCAGGAGATGGACAAGGTCACCGGCCTGATGACCGGCGCGGACGACTATGTCACCAAGCCCTTTTCTCCCGCCGAGCTGACCGCCCGCATTGACGCGCTGTACCGCCG
>CAKTKX010000105.1 GCA_934572365.1 uncultured Oscillospiraceae bacterium | reverse complement strand
GCATTCCGTGATGACGCCGTCGGAAATCGAGATGATGCGGTCGGCGTTGCGGATGGTGCTTAAGCGGTGGGCGATGACCAGCGTCGTCCGGCCTGCCGCAAGCTTGTCAAAATCGTGCTGGATTTTTGCCTCCGTCACGGAGTCCAGCGCGGAGGTGGCCTCGTCCAGAATCAGAATGGGCGGGTTTTTCAGGAAGATACGGGCGATGGCGATCCGCTGCTTCTGCCCGCCGGAGAGAAGGGTTCCCCGCTCGCCCACGTAGGTGTTGAAGCCATCGGGCATGGCCTGAATGTCGTCGAAAATCTCCGCCTTTTTGGCCGCGTCAACGACCTGCTCCATGGTGGCGTCGGGCTTGCCGTAGCGGATGTTTTCCAGAATGGTATCGGCGAACAGGAACACATCCTGCTGGACAATGCCGATGTTTTCGTGAATGCTTCGCTGGGTCACGTCCCGGATGTCCTGACCGTCAATGGAAATGGAACCGGAGCTGACGTCGTAAAACCGGGGGATCAGCTGGCACAGCGTGGATTTTCCGCCGCCGGAGGGGCCGACGATGGCAACCGTCTCCCCGGGAGCGACGGTCAGATTCACGTCGTGAAGCACCGGCAGATCGCTGTCATAGGCGAAGGAAACATGGTCAACCCTGATTTCACCCCGGACGTTTTTCAGCTCTCTTGCGTTGGGCTTATCCTGCACGGTAGGTTCGGTGCGCATGACGTCCACAAAGCGCTTCAGACCCGCGAAGCCGTTGGCGAATGTCTCGGAGAAGCTGGAAAGCTTGCGCATGGGGTTGACGAAGGAGGAAATATACAGGCAGAACGTCAGCAGGTCACGGTAGTCCATTTCCCCCTGCATGACATAAAAGCCTCCAAAACCGATGATAATGACGTTCAGGCTGCACAAAAAGAACTCCACGCTGCTGCTGAACATGCCCATCGCTTTGTAAAAATCCCGCTTGGAGACCCTGAAAGCGGCGTTTGCGGCATCAAACCGGGCAGTTTCCACGCTTTCGTTGGCAAATGCCTTGGCCGTACGGACGCCGGACAGGCTGCTCTCGATCTCCTGATTGATATGGCCGATCTTCTCCTTTGCCACGGCGGATGCCCGCCCCATCCGTCCGCGCATGGCCATTGCCACCGCCAGAAAAATTGGGATGGTCAGCGCTACAATCACGGCAAGCTGCCAGCGAATGGACGCCATCACGATGAGCGCCCCCAGAATGGTCAGCATGGAGGTAATCAAGTCCTCCGGGCCGTGGTGGGCAAGCTCCGTCAGCTCGAACAGGTCGGAGGTCAGCCGGGACATCAGCTTACCGGTACGGTTGCGGTCGTAGAAATCCACGCTCAGCTCCTGCATATGCCGGAACAGGTCACGGCGGATGTCCGCCTCTACCCGGATACCGAAGGTATGCCCGTAGTAGGCGACGACGTAATTCAGGAACGAGCGCAGAATATAGCACACCGCCACAATGGCCATGATCGTGAAGAACGTGCGGTACATCTGATTTGGCAGCATGTCATACAGGGCGCTTCTGGTCACCATCGGGAACAGCAGGTCGATCGCCGCAATGCCCACGGCGCAGGTTACGTCAACGGCAAACAGCCGTCTATGATTCCGGAAATAGCTCAGGAAAATCGTCAACGCTGATTTTTCCCGATAATCTTGTGTCGTCATGTCAAAACCTCCGTTTCTCCGTTCATTATACATGATTTTACAGGAAATTCAAGCGTCTCCCTTTCGGAATCCGGAAAACTGTGCTATAGTAGCGTCACCGTCAGCTGAACCGAAGGAGGCTCCCAAATGGAGATTTTGTTTTACAATAAAGACCTGGCCGTCTGCGTCAAGCCCATTGGATTGGATTCCGAAGCCCAGGTTCCCGCAGAGCTGAAAAAGGCGCTGGGCGGGGAGATTTTCCCTGTTCACCGGCTGGACAAAAATGTGGGCGGGATCATGGTCTACGCCCGCACAAAGCAAGCCGCCGCCACCCTGTCCAGGGCCGTGCAGGACGGCGCTATGGTGAAGGAATACGTGGCCATGGTTCACGGGCTTCCCCCGGAATCCGGGGATTGGGAAGACCTTCTGTGGAAGGACAGCCGGAAAAACAAGGTATATGTGGTAAAGCGGGAGCGGGCGGGCGTCAAAAAGGCACGGCTGGAATTCACCCGCCTTTCCGCCGGGGAATGCAGTCTCGTCCGTGTTCGCCTGCACACCGGGCGGAGTCACCAGATACGGGTGCAGTTTGCCTCCCGTGGCTATCCCCTGGTTGGCGACCACAAGTACGGCTCCCGGGACGAACGCACGGAGCCTATGCTGTTTTCCTGCTGCATCCGCTTCCCCTGGCACGGAGAACAGCGCCGGTTTGAAGTTATGCCGGATTTTGCGGAAAATCCGTGACGCAGCAACGCCGCCGATGGGTTATCCACCGGCGGCGCAGCGCATTATGAGGGGATATATTTACTCTCCCATTTCCCAGAAACCATCCGGGGAATGAAGAAGGAAACTCTGCACACCCAGTCAATGATCATGGCAACCCAGACGCCAATCGCGCCCCACTCCATCTTAACGCACAAAATCCAGGAGCCGAGGATCCGGAAGGCGATCATAGATCCGATGCCGACAAACATGGTAAACCGTACATCGTTGGCCGCCCGCAAAGCGTTTGGCAGGACGAAGGATGCCGGCCACAGAAGAATGGCACAGCCCGCGTGAATGATGACCAGAGTTCTCGTCAGCTCTACCGTCTGGGGTGACAGGGAGCTATACAGGGAAATCAGGTTCTCGGAAAAGACAATAATCAGGAGATTGCACACGGCCATGGACAGATACGACCAGAGCATCAGCTTCTTGACATAGTGCCTGACCTGCTCCGAATCGCCCGCACCCACGCACTGGCCGACCACCGTCACCATGGCAAGTCCCATGGCCTGACCGATGATAATGCCCACGCTGTCCAAGGTGTTTGCCACCGCGTTGGCAGAGGTCTGCACCGTGCCGAACAGGGCGATCATGCTCACCACGATCAGCCGTCCCAGCTGGAAAAAGCTGTTTTCGCAGGCATTGGGAACGCCGATTCTTAAGATGCTGCCCATCATTTTGCCGTCCGCCCGACAGATCGCGCCCCATTTCAGGCACAGCTCCTGCTTGGGGTTGGCCGCGAGAAGCAGAATGACCACCGCCGCCACGCACCGGGAAACCACCGTGGGAACGGCAACACCGGCCACGCCCATTTTCAGCACAAAAATGCAGATGGCATTGCCCACCACATTGATACCGTTCATCAAGAGACTGACCTGCATGGACACCTTGCTGTTGCCCACGCTGCGGAAAATCGCCGCGCCCGCGTTATACAGCGCGATGAACGGGAAGGACAGCGCGGTAATGCGCAGATAGATCAGTCCCGCCGCCATCACGTCGTCGTCGATGGAGCCGAAGAACAGGTGCATCAGATTTTTCGCAAACACAAGGCACAGCGCCGCCGCAGCAACGCCCAGAATCGCCGACATCAGCACCAGCTGACCGGCGCTCTGCCGTGCCTTTTCCCCCTGCCGCGCCCCCAGGAACTGACTGGTGACCACTGCGCCGCCGGTGGCCAGCGCAGCGAACAGCACCAGAATCACGTTGTTGATCATATCCACCAGAGAAACGCCGGAAATCGCCGCCTCGCCCACGGAGGAAACCATCACGCCGTCGCACATGCCCACCAAAATGGTCAGCGCCTGCTCGACGACCAAGGGAATGATCAAGCGTATCAACTTCTGGTTTGAAAAGAGCCTTTGCTCTGTCAATATCCTCACCTCTTTATTTCTGCCGCAAGTATACCATGGAAAAAGACGAATTTCAATGAGAAAATGTCACATTTTCCTCCCCCGTGCGTTTATAGGAGCTTTTATAAAGGCCAAATCTGGTTTAATTCGCAAAACAGCGGGCGCCCGAAGGGCTGCCCGCTGTATGTTATTTTCGTCTGTCCCTGCGAATGAACGGCTCCTGAACCGCCGTATCCGTGAGGATCCCGTACTTTTCCGGGCGGCGGTAGGCGTTGCCGTGAACCTCCTGCTTCCGATATTCCCGCAGCACATCCAAGTCCAGCTCCGCCAGATAAATGCCTTCGGCCTCTCCCGCTTCCAGAATGCAGGTGTCCCGGGAACCGGAAAGCCCCGGCAGATAAGCCACGCCGTCAAACACAGTGGAATGCCCGTTGCAGTCCGGGTGGGGCGAGGGATAATTGCAGGTGGCAATGGCAGTCATGTTTTCATATGCCCTGCCCCGAAGCTGGGACAGGCGGTTGATCTCCATGGGGCAGGCGTTGGGCGTGAGGATCAGCTCCGCGCCCTTCAGCATCAGAATTCGTGCGCTTTCCGGAAATTCCCGGTCGTAGCAGATCATGGAGCCGACCTGCACTGCTCCCCCTTCGGTATCCAGGGAAGCAACGAAAAAGTCCTCCCCCGCGTCGAGACGGCACTCGTCCCCAAAATCACAGGTATGCACCTTGGCGTAGGTGTACAGCCGCCGCCCGTGGCGGTCAAACAGAATCACTGCGTTTCTCGGCCGCGACTCCGTCTTTTCCAGAAACGTAACGGCAATCGCCATGCCCAGTTCCGCCGCCAGCTTTCCGAATCCGGTCACGAACTCCCCATCCGCCGGAATCGCCGCGCGTTCCAGGGCTTCCGTGTCCTCCGGGATGCCGTAGCCGGTACTCCACATCTCGGGAAACAGCGCGATATCTGCCCCCAGCGCCTTCGCCCTCCGGCACGCCTCCACGCCCTTTTTCCGGTTTCCATCCAAAGAGCCGGTAGGCAGAATTTGCAGCAGCGCGATTTTCATAGGCCGTCAGTCTCCGAAGCAGAGCTTCATGATCACCGCAAGCACTGCCAGATGTACAGGGTAGAACAGGTAGAAGCCCAGCTGCACTCCCCGGCTCGCCGTAGCCTTCCGCCCGGAGTACAGGCAAATGGGGATCATGGCAAACAGGGCAAACATCTCGATGGGAATCTGAATTGCGCCGAAGGAGATCGCCACGCTGTTCATCATCAGGCACAGCGCCGCCAGCCCCACAAGCTGTATCATCCGGCGATTGGGAAGCTCCCGGGTCAGCCAGAACAGCGCGACTATGGCCACGCCGTATCCGCCGTAATCCGTTTTCAGCCACTCCGCCGCGAAGAAAAACGGCACGATGACCAGCAGCTTCATCCAGTATTTGGGGCATTTCTTCATCAGCTCCACCATTCCGAAGCCCAGAAGCAGCGTCACCAT
>CAKTKX010000104.1 GCA_934572365.1 uncultured Oscillospiraceae bacterium | reverse complement strand
TTTTCCAGCTTGGCAGAGCGCTCCCGGCTTATGTAGGGGGAGAGCGCCCGAAGCAGCGCCTGCTGATTCTTGTCAATGCCGGATTGGCGGGTCATCCCGGCGAGCTTCTGCATGACGGAAAAATCCGGAAGCGCCGGAGGGGCAGGCTCCGGCGGCTGTTCCGGCCTACCCTGAGGTTCCGGCGGCGGACTCATAGCCTGAGCCATGGACATGATCTGCTGCATCATCTGGGGGTTGCTCAGGATGGCCCCCAGCTTTTCCTCCATCTCGCTCATTTGCCGCCTTCCGCTTGGGACAGCAGCTTTTTTGCCTCCGGAGTCGCGAGAAACGCGGCGATGGTCTTCTGCGCCCGGTCATAATTTCCGGCGGCCGCGTCGGCCATGGCGCTGTTTATTTCGCTTGAGTGAAGCTGTTGCAGCGACGCAAGCAGCTGCTGCCCCGCGGGGGACTGGACGAAGCGCATGATCTGCGCAAGCTCCTGTGAATTGGGCATGGGTTGCATAGGCTTACCTCCCTGGGGTGGTGAAACTTCTGCTATAGCATATGCGTCCCCAGGAAAAAATGTACACAAAAATCAGCGGCAATTTTTGACGAAAGCACATAGCAAAACCTGCCAATGTATGATATAATCCCAGCAAGACAAACTAAGGGATAAAGGCGGGAGCGATATGAAAATTCTGGTGCTGTCGGATTCCCATTCTGCGCTGAAGTTTATGCGGCAATGCGTGGAATCGGTGAAGCCCGACGCGATCATCCATTTGGGGGACTTTTTTGACGACGGCGTAGTCATCCGCGGGGAAAACCCGGATACTCCATTTTACCAGGTGCCGGGAAACTGCGACCGGTTTCGCTGCCCCTCCTGGCAGCCGGAGACGCTGGTGCAGCCCGTGTTTGGCGTGAATCTTTTCATGACCCACGGACACAGGCACAATGTGAAAATGGGGCTGGGCGCTCTGCTGAAGGACGCCCGCGCCAGCCGGGTGGATGCGGTGCTGTACGGACACACCCACCAGGCCGACTGCCGCCGGGGGCCGGACGGCCTTTGGATTCTGAACCCTGGCAGCTGCGGCTACGGCGGGGGAACAGTCGGCCTTATCCAAGTGGAGAACCGGAAAATCGTTTCCTGCCGGATTCTCATGGAGTCGGATTTATAATTACCCCATCGTGGCAAGGAAAACCATGGCGCTGACGAAGCCAATCCCGGAAAGAATCGCAGTGACGATGTTCACGGCCTTCTCCACAAAGTAGCGCCTGTCGGCGGCGTTTGGATAGGCGGGTTCGCGGTAACGGCGGGACAAGGTGTGTTGTTTCATTGGAAAAGCCTCCTTTTGTTTTGCTGAAAACAGTATACAAAAGGTTCTGTCCAATAAACCGGACTAATTAAGCTTTTTTGAAATTTTTTCATCCCGGATGTGGGCGTCTTGCAACCCAACGGCAAATATGTTATAATACAGAAAAAGTTACCCGGAGGTATTTTATGGGAAAGACCGGTCAATTTGCGGAAAAGCAGACTGCCGCTGTGCAGTCCGCCGGCTTTGAGAAGTTCAAGACGGTGATGTCCAAAATCAATTCCGTCATCAATCTCATCGGCGTCTGGCTCTTCCGGCTGAGAAAGTTCATTATGGCCGCCCCGGTGATTTACGCCGCCATTCGGCTGGCTTCCTATAACGGTCAGCATCTGCCGGAGCAGGTGGGGCTTGATCTGCAATCCACCGGTGAGTTTGCCATGACCGTGAGCCGTCAGCTGGCGGTGATGGGGCCGCTGGGGCTGACGGCGGCATGTCTGCTGCTGATGTTCTGCTCCAGAAAGGCAATGTACCCCTGGGCAATCAGCATTTTCACCCTTGCACTGCCGGTGCTGCTGCTGGTGAGCAACGTGTATCCCAACTGAGTTTAAGAAAATCTTTTGCGTCTGTTCAAGGTTTCTTCACCAATCGCCGCCGGGAGTATGGTATACTATAGGTACAGAGGCGGAGACAGTGGGGAAAGCCGATGCCGTGGAAATATCTGCGGATAAGCCAACGGTGTACCCGTGACACGCTGTGTCCCGTGGAGAGAGAAAATTATCATTGTGCGGCGGCTCGCAAAAGAGCCGCCGCGTGTTTTTGGAAAAAGGAACGTCCGCCGGGAACACCCGACGGACAATTTGTTTATTCGCTTTCCAAATCCTGAACCTTTGCATTTTTCCCAAAGTACGCCAGAATATAGCTGACAAAGGAAATGCCCAGAAAAACCGCGTCTACCGCCGCAATGATGCTCACTGCCGCGCTGTCCACGTTGGGGAACAGCACCAGGGCAATCAGGCTGACGAACAGGACGGTGGTGCAGACCTTTCCGGCCATCAGCGCACCGGGAAGCATCTTTCCTTTTTTCAGATGCACCGCCCCCGCGATGAGCTGAAACAGCTCCTTGACGACGAACAGCGCCAGCACCGGGAACAGCTGGGGATGCTTCAGGGAAAGGCATACCGTCAGGGTGAACTGGGTGATCTTATCCGCCAGGGGGTCGAGAATTTTTCCCAGAGTGGAGACCATATTGAAGTGCCGGGCGACCTTTCCGTCGATCAGATCCGTCAGGCAGGAAACCGCCATGATCGTCCCGGCGGTGATATACTGGTAGGTTTCGGTGGCGCCCAGATAGATGTAAATATACACGGGAATCAGCGCCAGCCGGAACAGGCTCAACAGATTCGGAATGGTGAAAACTTCCTTTTTCCAGTCCTTGATGTGCATGGATCATTCCTCCGAGACGGTTTGTTTTTTATTATAGTCAAAAAATCTCTGTTTATCAAGGGTTCGCAGCCCTTCCAGGAAAATTTTTATAAATTATCCATATTTTCCGTCAGGGAAGATTGTTCAGGTTCGTCGCCAACGGGTAATGCAGGGCGAGATGCTTCCAGGTATGCTTATCCAGCGTCCCGGTCATCGGAAGGCCGCATAAAATTTGGAAGGACGACAGAGAATCCACCGTCGGTTCGTCCAGAATGCCGGAGTGGGTCGGTTCGGCGACGCTTTTATAAATGTCGGCAAGTACCGTCAGCATGGCCTGCGCCAGATACAGATGGGGGTTGTTTTCTCCCCGGCGAATAACCTGGCCGGGATTCATAATGATATCCACCGGGTGGGCGGCGTCGATCCGCACGAGGGCGGGAGTGTATACCCCAACAACGGCTTCCCAGGTCGCATGATCGGTGACACCCGTCACCGGCAGACCGTGTTTTCGCTGGAAGGTGGAGACGGCGGCGGCGGTCTCCGGGCCGTAAATGCCGTCGGGAACGATGCGCAGATGGGTGGGGTCATCCTCGGCAATGACCCGGAGCATGGTCTGCAAGCTGCGGATAGGCTGACCAACAAAGGAAGATAGCGGTCTCATCGCGGCGCCTCCTGTCTTACGGGATCCTGATTCCCGGTGCTCAAAGGATTCCCCGGGAACTGGGTCAGGGTGGTGGATTGGGCGTACCGGTTTCTGGGCGGCGTCCCACCGATGATGGCGGCGGTATAGGGATAATTCTCCGGGTCACGCCAGACGATGGTTTCGATGCCGGAAAACTGGTCGTAGATTTCGTACCAGGTATCGAAATTCACAATACCGGTTTCTGGCAGACCGAACCGGCGCTGGGCGGCGATGACGGCGTTGCGGGTAGCGGAGCCGTAAATTCCGTCTATGGTGACGGGTGGAATTTCCGGGATGTAGGCGGAAAGCACGCTGAGCATATATTGCAGATGCTCAACCTTCACCCCTCGGTCGCCCTGCTCAATGGGGTGGCTTATCGCCCAGGAGATGGTGTAGAACCGCTGTCCCTGACTGCGCAGCTCCGCGAGACTGGTCACGGCGACGTAGTAGCGCAAAAGGGCATACCAGGTCTCCCGGCCGACGACGCCGTCCACGGCAAGATTGACGATCTCCTGGAATTTCCGCACGGCGGCTTCGGTCTGCGCGCCGAAAATGCCGTCCACAAGAGGGATTTTGGGGATGGCAGGGTAGTTCTGGGAGATCCGGTTCAGCTCCACCTGCACGATCACCACGCTGGGGCCGGTGATTCCCCGGCGCAGAGGGGTGCCGGGGTAGGAGGTGGTGATGCCCCGGATGGGGGCGTTGTTCACAATCTCCACATTGCCATAGTAACTGCGCAGAATCCGGACGGTGTCGTACCCTTGCCGCGCCAGATTCTGGCTGCCCCACTGGCTCAAGCCCTCGCAGGTGACGGTGGTGCCGTTGCAGAATTTGGCTGCCAGAGGCTCCACAAAGCCGGGGCGGCGGAGATAGTCGTCGAACAGCTCATCCACCAGCCGGGCGACGTTGGTAAAGTAGCTGCGCCCGTTGACGAAAAACTGGTCGTAGGCGGTGGAACTGGTGATATCAAAATTGTACCCCCGGCTGCGGTAAAATTCCGTGTACACCCGGTTCAGGGCGAAGGAGACGATGGCGAGGATGTTGGCACGCAGAGCGGCCTCCTCCCAGGTGGGGTAAATTTCGCTGGACGCTACGTTTTTCACATAGTCTGCAAAACTTACGGTGACGTTGGCGGCGTTGGATGACGGCGCGCCGAGATGTACCGTGATCCGCTGCGGGATATAAGGAATGACTTGGGTCATAGGCTACCTCCTACAGATTTTGGGGAGGCGTGTTGAAAATTTCCGTCTGATCCCACTGATTCGGGAACTCCGACAGGGGAATCATCTCCAGATTCTGATTGGTGATGGTTTCGGCGAAAACCTGAAGATTTTCCGCTTCGATCTGCTCATAGCCCTTCAAACGGGCATAGAGATTTACGGTGGTATAGGGCTTTACCCCGGCTTCCGGCTCCTGGCTTTCGGATTTATCCGGCACGGGAAGCTCGATGGGGGCAATCAGCCCGTTCCGGTCGGTCAGGCGCATGGCCAGGGCAGTGCCGTCGGTGGCGGTGACCGCAATGGCCACGTTTTCCAGAGGAAACCGGGCGGTGCTGGTGTAAGCGCGTACCTGTATGTATCCTGTAGCTGACAACAGGACCCCTCCTTTCTCCTACCAGAATATGCGCAGGGCGGCCGAAAGGTGACAACGAAAAGAAAATGCGGGGCGCATTAGACGTTAGTGGGATAATGAACTGCACCCCTTGCCTCTCCCTGTGGGAGAGGTGGCTGAGCGAAGCGAAGACGGAGAGGGAACACCAGGCTGCAAAGCCCTCTCAGTCACCTTCGGTGACAGCTCTCCCAGAGGGAGAGCCAAGAGGGTGCCCCGGTTGGCACGAGAAATGGAGCGTACCTGTACCGATACGCTCCATT
>CAKTKX010000103.1 GCA_934572365.1 uncultured Oscillospiraceae bacterium | reverse complement strand
ATCTGCCTGGGCTGCGGGTGCAAAATGGTCATCGCCAACGGAAATAATCCCGGAAATCTCTATGACATTCTGGAAGGAAAGACCGTCGGTACTACGTTTTCGGAGGAACGCCTATGAAAGAAATGCTGGAAGCCGCCAAGGCGGCAAAAGGGGAAGTCGCTGGCCTGACCACGGGACAGAAAAACGCCGCGCTGAACGCCATGGCGGACGCGCTGATTGCCGGTCAGGACGCGATACTTGACGCGAACGGGCTGGATATGGCGTCCGCGAAGGAGCATATCTCCCCGGTCATGCTGGACAGACTGAAGCTGACAAAGGAACGTATCGCCGGGATGGCCCAGGGCATCCGGGAGGTGACGGCGCTCCCTGACCCGGTGGGGCGGGTTTTGCAGACCCACATCCGGGAAGACGGCCTGGAAATTCAGAAGGTGTCCGTCCCCATGGGCGTCATTGCCATTATTTACGAAAGCCGTCCCAACGTCACCAGTGATGCCGCTGCTCTGGCGCTGAAAAGCGGAAATGTCTGCGTCCTCAGAAGTGGGAAGGAGGCGTTCCGCAGTGCCAACGCCATCGTTGACGCCCTCCGTTCCGGCCTGAAATCGGCGGGCATCACGGAGAATGCGGTGAATCTGGTACAGGATATTTCCCGGGAAAGCGCCGCGGCACTGATGACCGCAAACGGCTATATTGACCTGCTAATTCCCCGGGGCGGCGCGGGGTTGATCAGCGCCTGCGTAAGCACCGCCACCGTTCCCTGTATCGCCACCGGCACCGGCATCTGCCATGTGTATGTGGAAAAGTCCGCCGACCTCAATATGGCGCTGAACATTGTGGAAAACGCCAAAACCAGCCGCCCCAGCGTCTGCAACGCCGAGGAAGTTCTGCTGGTGGATAAGGCCATTGCTCCTACGTTCCTGCCCATGCTGTATAAGCGTCTGGTCACTGACCGGGAAAGAGCGGTGGAGCTTCGTCTGGATGAGACGGCGGCTGCCATCATCCCCGGAAAAAAGGCGGGGGAGAAAGACTTTGATACGGAATTTCTGGATTACATCCTTGCGGTCAAATGCGTGGAGGATGTGAAGGAAGCGGTTGCCCACATCACGGCGCACTCCACCGGCCACAGCGAGGCCATCGTGACCCGCAGTCCGGAGGCGGAGCGGTATTTTACTGCCAATGTGGACAGCGCTGCGGTGTATGTCAATGCCTCCACCCGGTTCACCGACGGCGGCGAATTCGGCCTTGGGTGCGAAATGGGCATTTCTACCCAGAAGCTCCACGCCCGCGGCCCCATGGGCTTGCAGGAACTGACCACCTATAAATACATCATCCACGGAAACGGACATATCCGCTGAGGAGGAAAACATGAAGTACGGATTTATCGGCTGCGGCAACATGGGTGGCGCCATTGCCAAAGCCCTGAGCAGAGCCACGAAGGAAATTATGGTGTCCGACCGTTCCGGCAGAGCGAAGGCGTTCGCGGAGGAGCTGGGCATTGTCTACGCGGACGCGGAGACAATCGCCGCCCGGTGCGACCGAATTTTTATCGCCGTGAAACCCCATATGGTGCAGGAGGTGCTTTCCCCGCTGCAAAAGATTCTGGGGAAGCGCAAACCGCTGCTCATTACCATGGCGGCGGGCATGGAAATTGCGAAATTGGAGCAGCTTGCCGCAGCGGAGCTGCCCGTCATCCGCATCATGCCCAACACCCCCACGGCCATCGGCAAAGGGGTCATTCCCTACTGCCGCAACGCCCTTGTGGAGGATGAAACGCTGAAGGACTGGCGGGAAGACATGCGCTTCTGCGGCCTGCTGGACGCGTTGGAGGAGCGGCTGATCGACGCGGCAAGCGCCCTGTCCGGCAGCGGCCCAGCCTTTATGTACATGTTCGTGGAAGCCCTCGCCGACGGCGCGGTGGCCTGCGGTCTTCCTAGAGCCAAGGCAATCGAATACGCCGCCATGACCATGGCCGGTTCGGCGGAAATGGTACTTGCCACCCGCCAGCACCCCGGCGCACTGAAGGACGCGGTGTGTTCCCCCGGCGGCAGCACCATTGTCGGCGTGCAGACGCTGGAAAATCACGGCTTCCGCGGTGCGGCGATGGACTGCGTGATCGACACCTACAGGAAAAACAAGGAGCTTGGGAAATAATGGACGGGTCAGCGAAAGCTGACCCGTTTTTTGCGGTCAGGCAGGTTGTTTTTTCTGCTTTTTTGCCGTATAATGGTATAAAAGGAAAGGAGCACGCGACTATGGAATACAGAATTCTTGGCAAAACTGGGCTGAAAATCTCTCGCATGGGCTTTGGGGGAATCCCCATCCAGCGCATCGACGCGGAGGGAACCAAAGCGCTTATGCACAAGCTGCTGGAAAACGGCGTCAATTACATCGATACCGCACGGGGCTATACCGTCAGCGAGGAATACTTAGGGGTCGGTCTGGAGGGCATCCGGGAGCAGTTTGTGCTTGCCACAAAGAGCATGTCCCGCACGGCGGAGGCCATGGCAAAGGACATTGACATCAGCCTGAAAAATCTCCGCACCGACTATATTGACCTGTACCAGATTCACAACGCGCCCCCTGCGGATCTGGAGAAGGTCTGCGCCCCCGGCGGCGCGCTGGAAGCCCTGACGGCGGCAAAAACGGCCGGGAAGATCGGCCATATCGGCATTACCGCCCATTCTCTGGAAACTTTCCGGATGGCGCTGGAGATGCCTTGGGTAGAGACCATCATGTTCCCCTATAACATTGTGGAAGATCAGGCAAAAGAACTGATCCACACCTGTGCCGAAAAGGACATCGGCTTCATTGCCATGAAGCCCCTGGCGGGCGGCGCAATTGAGGACGCCGTGACGGCGCTGCGCTATGTCTGCGCAAACCCGGATGTTACCGTGGTGATACCCGGCATGGCGGACGTTGCCGAGCTGAACCAGAACCTCACAGCGGTGAATGACGCTTCCCCCCTGTCCGATGAAGAAAAGGAGAAACTGCGCGCCATCCGCGACGCCCTCGGAACCCAGTTCTGCCGCCGGTGCAATTACTGCCAGCCCTGCAGCGCGGGCATCAGCATTTCCAACGTGTTCCTGTTTGAGGGATATCTGTCCCGGTACGGTCTGGCGGACTGGGCGAGAAGCCGCTATGCGACGCTTGCGAAAAAGGCGTCAGAGTGCATCGGCTGCGGCGCCTGCGAAAGCCGCTGCCCCTACCATCTGCCCATCCGCAGTATGCTGAAAGCGGCTGCGGAAAAGTTCGGAGAATAAAGGAGAATATACATGAAGCTGTTAATTGTGCGCCACGGCGACCCGGACTATTCCATCGACTCCCTGACCGAAACCGGCTGGATAGAGGCGGAGCTGCTGTCTCAGCGCCTGTGCAAATTGGACGTAAAGGCGTTTTACTGTTCTCCCATGGGACGGGCGCAGGATACTGCCAAGGCAACACTGGAAAAGCTGGGGCGGCAGGCGGAAATTCTTCCCTGGCTGCGGGAATTCTCCCCCCAGGTTCTCCGCCCGGGGAAGGACAAGCCGGGCGTCGCCTGGGACTGGCTGCCCCAGGACTGGACGGCGGACAAGCGGTTTTACGACCGGGAACGCTGGTGGGAAAACGACCGCTTCACCGCCGCCGGGGTGCGGGAGGAAGCCCAATGGGTTTGGGATGGGCTGGACGAGCTGCTTGCCCGCCATGGCTACCGCCGGGAGGGGGAATACTACCGGGCGGAGCAGCCCAACGAGGACACCATTGTCCTGTTCTGCCATTTCGGCGTTACCTGCGTCCTGCTGAGCCATCTGCTGGGGATTTCCCCCATGCCGCTGTGGCAGGGAACTTGCTCTCTGCCCACCTCCGTCACCATCCTGAACACGGAGGAGCGCCGGGAGGGCATCGCATCGTTCCGTATGACCGCCTTTGGGGATACCTCCCATCTGTACGCGGCGGGACGGGAGCCGTCCTTCTCCGGCCGGTTCTGCGAAACCTACGAAAATTGGGAACAGCGGCATGACTGACGCGGAATCCTGAAAAATGCGTCCTGAGCGGAACGCGCAGGGCGCTTTTTCTGCTCCAAGGGGCGTTTCTTGACTTTTGGTTCATTTTTGCATATAATAAAATCGAACGATTATGGATTATGCAGGCAGGTATGCAACATGAAAAAACAGGAACAATACGGAAATTCCAGTATCTCCATGCTCAAGGGGGAGGATCGGGTGCGCAAGCGCCCGGCTGTCATCTTCGGCTCGGACGACCTGGAGGGCTGCAAGCACGCGGTGTTTGAGATCCTCTCCAACGCCATTGACGAGGCGCGGGAAGGCTACGGCGATACCATCATCGTCACCCGCTACGAAGACTTAAGCGTGGAGGTGGAGGATTTCGGCCGGGGCTGCCCCGTGGACTACAACGAAAAGGAAAAGCGCTACAACTGGGAGCTGGTGTTCTGCGAAATGTACGCCGGCGGCAAATATGGGGAAAACGGGGAAAACTATGAGTATTCCCTGGGCTTAAACGGCCTCGGCTCCTGTGCCACCCAGTACGCTTCGGAGTTTTTTGACGCCACCATCCGCCGGGACGGCTGCCGGTACGATCTGCACTTTGAAAAGGGCAGAAACAAGGGCGGCCTGAAAAAGGAGCCCACCGACCGGAAAAAGACCGGTTCCTGCTTTCACTGGAAGCCGGACAAGCTGGTGTTCACCGACATCAACATCCCCGTGGAATACTACCGGGACGTGCTGCGCCGTCAGGCGGTGGTGAACAAGGGCATCACCTTCCGCTTCCGCAACCAGGTGGGCGGCAAATTCGAGACGGAGGAATTTTGTTATGCCGACGGCATCCGCCAGTATATCGAGGAGCTGGTGGGGGACAACGCCTTCACAATGCCCGTCTACTGGGAAGCCGAGCGCCGGGGTCGGGACGCGGAAAACCGCCCGGAAATGAAGCTGAAGATCACGGCCTCCTTCTGCTTCTCCAAGCAGATCAGCCACATCGAGTATTACCACAACTCCTCCTGGCTGGAATACGGCGGAAGCCCGGACAAGGCGGTTCGCTCCGGCTTTACCGCGGCCTTCGACAAGTACCTCCGGGACAATAACAAATACACCAAAAACGAGAATAAAATCATTTTCCAGGATATTCAGGACTCTCTGGTACTGGTGACCAACTGCTTCTCCACCATCGGCTGCTTTGAAAACCAGACGAAAAAGAGCGTCAACAGCAAATTCACCCAGGACGCCATGACCGCCTTTTTCAAGGAGCAGCTACAGGTCTGGTTCATCGAGAACAAGCAGGAAGCCGACAAGGCGGCGGAGCAGATTCTGGTGAACAAGCGCGCCCGGGAATCCGCCGAAAAGACAAAGTCCAGCGTAAAAAAGAAGCTCTCCGGCTCCATCGACA
>CAKTKX010000102.1 GCA_934572365.1 uncultured Oscillospiraceae bacterium | reverse complement strand
CTGAAGGTCATCACCGCCAGCGTTCCCAACGCCGACACCGGCAGACTCCGCCAGATGGGCGACGTGCTGCGGGATAAGGATGCTTCCGTGGTTGCTGTGCTTGCCACGGTCAACGAGGGCAAGATCACCTTCCTGGCCGTCTGCGGCAAGGACGCCATTGCCCGGGGCATCAAGGCCGGCGACCTGGTGAAGCAGGTATGCTGCTGCTGCGGCGGCAGCGGCGGCGGCAAGCCCGATTCCGCCATGGGCGGCGGCAAGGACGTCACCAAGGTGGACAATGCCCTTGCCATCGTGGACGATTACGTGGTTTCCAAGCTGAAATAACATTTTCAAGGCGCTGCCGCAAAGGCGGCGCCTTTTCCAACGATAAGGGGGCGGCGGGATGCGTAAACTGGTGTGGTTTTCTCTGGGCTTCGGCGCGGCCTGCTGCCTGTGCGCGTATGTCCTCACGGGAAGCGTGCGGGTCATTTTGGCGGCCGCGGGCGGGGCGCTGACGCTTCTGACGGCGATTGCGGGGAGAAAGTATACCTGGTTCCGGCGGGTTGCCACAGTTTTCCTTGGCTTTGCCGCGGGAATGGGCTGGTTTAGCCTGTATGACGGCTTTTATCTGAGCGCCGCCGGGGCAATGGACGGGAAGACGGCGGACGCGGTCATCCGGGTGTTGGATTACAGCTATGAGACGGCATACGGCATCGGCGTGGACGGCACGGTGCAGCTGGAAGGAAAGTCGTACCGCCTGCGGGCGTATCTGGACTTGGGTGAAATGCTGGAACCCGGGGACACCGTTACCGGCCAGTTCCGCTTCCGTGCCACCACACCCAGGGAAAGCAGAACCTATCACGCGGGCAACGGCATTTTCATGCTGGCGTACCAGGTGGACGAGGTTTCCGTTTCGCCCCATACGAGTGCATCCTGGCGGGACTTCCCGGCACGGCTGCGGCACCGGATCCAGGAGATTCTGCAAACCTGCATTCCACAGGATGCCACGCCCTTTGCCCGGGCGCTTCTGCTGGGTGATACCACAAGCCTGAGTTATGCGGTGGATACCAGCCTGAAAATCAGCGGAATCCGCCATGTGGCGGCTGTTTCCGGGCTGCATGTGTCGATTCTGTTCGCCTTGCTTACTGCCATAACTTTCCGGAAACGGTTCCTGACTGCACTTGTTGGTTTTCCAACGCTGCTGCTTTTTGCGGCGGTGGCGGGCTTTACCCCGTCAGTCAGCCGCTCGTGCATCATGTGCGCACTGATGCTGGCGGCGCTGCTGCTGAATAAGGAATATGACGGCCCTGCGTCGCTGGCCTTTGCCGCCGTGGTGATGCTGACTGGCAACCCGCTGGTCATCACCTCCGTGGGCTTCCAGCTGTCCGTGGCCAGCGTGGCGGGAATTTACCTTTTTGCGCCAGGAATCCGCAAATGGCTGGTTTCTCTATTCCCGGACAGCAAAGGGAAGGGCGTCAGACCCACCCTGATTCGCTGGTTTACCGCCTCTGTGTCCATTACTCTTAGCGCCATGATCTTCACAACGCCGCTGAGCGCATGGTATTTTGGCACCGTCAGCCTTGTGGGCGTGGCGACCAATCTGCTCACCTTGTGGGTCATCAGCTTCATTTTCTATGGGCTTGTGGCGGCCAGTCTGGTGGGTGCGTTCTGGACGGGCGGGGCGATGATTCTCGGAAAAATTGTCGCGTGGCCGATTCGCTATGTTTTGTTTGTGGCGAAGCTGCTGGCGGGCTTTCCCCTGGCGGCGGTGTATACCAGAAGTCCTTATATTACCATCTGGCTGGTGGCCGTGTATGCGCTGCTGCTGGTGTTCCTTCTGAGCCGGAACCGCCGCCCCGAAATTCTGCTCTGCTGCGGCACGCTGGGACTGTGTCTGGCACTGCTGGTATCCTGGGCAGAGCCGATGCTGGACAGCACCCGGGTAACGGTGCTGGATGTGGGGCAGGGGCAGTGCATTCTGCTGCAAAGCGAAGGCCGGACGTACATGGTGGACTGCGGCGGGGACAGCGACACCGAAACCGCGGACATTGCCGCCGAAACGCTTCTGAGCCAGGGCATTTCCCGGTTGGACGGGCTGATTCTGACCCACGGCGATCGGGATCACACCGGCGCGGCGGAAAATCTTTTGAGCCGGGTGAAGGCGGACGTCCTCATCCTCCCGCCGGAGGAAGGCATTTTGACGTCGGATAACGCAGAGGTGGTATACGCCGAACAGGACTTGCTTTTGACCTACGGCAAGGCCAACCTGCACATTTTCACTACCGATTCCCGTGGAAGCGAGAACGAAAACAGCCTGTGCGTCTTGTTTGATACGGAAAACTGTGATATACTCATAACGGGAGACCGGAGCGCCTACGGCGAGCGGATGCTGCTCCACGCCGGGAAAATTCCGGAGGTGGACGTGCTGATCGCCGGACATCACGGCTCCAAAAATTCCACCTGCGAGGATCTGCTGGCGGCAGCCAGACCGCAGACGGTCTGCATCAGCGTGGGACAGGACAATCTCTACGGACACCCGGCGGCGGAGACCTTGCAGCGGCTGGAAAGCTTCGGCTGCACGGTGTACAGAACGGACCGGGACGGAACCATTACCATCAGAAGGTGAAACCATGGCAAAAAAACCAGCCCCCGGGGGCAATTTACAGGAACTGAAAACCCAGCTGAAAAGCAAGGACTTGGGGCGGCTGTACATTTTCCATGGGGAAGAGGTCTTTCTGCTGCACCACTATTTAGAGCAGATGGAAAAACAGCTGCTGGACGCCCTGACGGAGTCCTTCAACTTCCACCGGATGAACAGCGAGACCTTCGATTTGCAGACCTTCGCCGACGCCGTGGAAAATCTGCCTATGATGGCGGAGCATACCATGGTTCAGGTGGACGAGGTGGACTTGTTCAAACTGGGGGAGTCCGACCGGAACAAAATTGCGGAAATTTTAGCGGACATCCCGGATTACTGTACGGTGGTGTTCACCTACGAGACGACCCCGTGGAAGCCAGACAAGCGCCTGAAAAAGCTCTGGGAGGCGATTGACGGTGCCGGGCTGATCGTGGAATTCGCCAAGCAGGATCAAAAGGATCTGGCAGCCTGGGTCACAAGGCACTTTATGGCGCGGGATAAGCGGATATCCACAGACCTGTGCCTGTATCTCATCGATATCACCGGCGGTACCATGACGGCACTCAGCGGCGAAATTGACAAAATCTGCGCCTATTCCGGCGCAAACGAGATTCGGAAGACCGACATCGACGCCGTCACCGAGCCGGTGTTGGACGCCGTGGTGTTCCAGATGACGGACATGCTCAGCGCCGGGCGCTTCGATCAGGCGCTGGTGAAATTGCAGCAGCTGCTGAAAATGCAGCAGGAGCCGCTGGCGATCCTGGGTGCGGTGGGCAATCACTTCCGCCGGGTCAGCGCCGCGCGGACGCTGCTGGACAACGGAAAGAACGCCTCTGACCTGCAAAGGCTCTGTGGCATTCCGGACTATCCCGCGAGAAAGACCATGGAGGCGGCCAGACGCTTCACGCCGGAATTCTGCCGCCGGGCGGCGGAGCTGGTGTTGGAAACGGATTATAAGATAAAGACATCCTACGACGACCCGGAGCGCCTGTTGGAACTGCTTCTGCTGCAGCTGGCGCAGGAGGGACACAATGGTTAAAATCAGGGAAGCCATTGTGGTGGAGGGGCGCTACGACAAAAACACCCTCAGCCAGGTGGTGGACGCCCCCATTCTGGAAACGGCGGGGTTCGGCATTTTCAAGGACAGGCAGCAGATGGCGCTGCTGCGCCGGGTGGCGGAAAAGCGGGGGCTGATCGTCTTCACGGACTCCGACGGGGCGGGCTTCGTCATTCGCAACCACATCAAAAGCGCCATTCCCGGAAAATACCTGAAGCACGCCTACATCCCGGACATTCCCGGCAAGGAACGGCGGAAGTCCGTCCCCGGCCGGGAGGGCAAGCTGGGGGTGGAGGGCATGACCCCGGAGGTCATTCTCGCCGCCCTGCGAAACGCCGGAGCCACCATAGAGGGGGAGGAAACGGCTTCCTCCGGGGGCATTATCAAGCAGGACTTCATGGTGCTGGGGCTTTCCGGCGGAAGCAACGCCGGGGAGAAGCGCAGGGCGCTTCTGAAAAAGCTGAACCTGCCGGAACACATGAGCGCCAACGCCATGTTGCAGGCGCTGAATTTGTTATACACCCGGGAAGAATTGGAGCAAATACTGAAAGAATCCGGAATCGGGTAAAAGGAAAAGATTATGGTTGATATACAGGTCAGGAATCTGACAAAATTCTTTGTCATCGGGGAAAATCTGCTGGACGACCTGAGCTTTGAGATTCAGGAAGGGGAGCGGGTGGCGATCCTTGGCCGCAACGGCTGCGGAAAAACCACGCTTTTTAACATCCTCACCGGCCAGATGGACTATGACAGCGGCGAAATATACGTCAACCCCAGCAAGCGTCTGGGGCTGATTTCCCAGATTCCCAAGTTCCCGGCGGGCTACACCGTGGAGGACGTGCTGCGCACCGCCTACGCTGGCCTCATGAAGGTGAAGACCAGAATGGAGCGGCTGGAAGCGGACATGGCGGCCGGCGCAACGGCGGAACAGCTGCGGGAGTACGACAGCCTGTCCAACCGCTTTCAGTCCGGGGGCGGCTATGAAATGGACGTGGATGTGGACAAGGTCTGCAACGGCCTGGGCATCCCGGCGGAGCAGCGCGCCCAGGAATTCGACAGCCTTTCCGGCGGCGAAAAGACCAGAGCGAACCTCGCCCGCCTTCTGCTGGAAAAGACGGACATTCTGCTTCTGGACGAGCCGACCAACCATCTGGACTTAAGAAGCGTGGAGTGGCTGGAAGGGTATATTCAGAATTTCCGGGGAACGGTGCTTGCCATTTCCCACGACCGCTATTTCATCGATCAGATCGCCCAGCGGGTGATCGAGATCGCGGACGGCCACGCGGAATTTTACTCCGGCAACTACTCCTTCTACATGGACGAAAAGCAGGCGCGGTTCGACCTGCAAATGAAGCAGTACGAGCAGGAGCAGGCGAAGCTGAAGCAGCTGGGCTACACGGTGGAGCGGATGAAGGGCTGGGGCATCAACAATCGCACCCTCTACCGCCGCGCCATGTCCATCCAGCACCGGATGGATCGCATCCGCAAGACGGAACGACCCAAGGCGGAGAGAACGATGAAGGCCAGCTTCGGAGAGCGGGATTTCTCCGGAGACGTGGTGTTCAAGATGAAGAACGTCTCGAAATCCTTCGGCGACCGGACGCTGTTCTCCGACGTGAATCTGCTGGTGGAGGGCGGCGAGCGCATTGCCCTTCTGGGGGACAACGGCACCGGCAAGTCCACCTTCATCAAGTGTTTGTTGGGCGAGGAGGACTGCCAGGGGAAAATCCAGTTCGGCCCCACGGTGAAATGGGGATATCTGCCCCAGATCATCCATTTTGACCACCCGGAGCGGAGCCTTTACGACACCATGCTC
>CAKTKX010000101.1 GCA_934572365.1 uncultured Oscillospiraceae bacterium | reverse complement strand
AAACTCTCCCTGAGATAAGATCTCCACTGAGGCTCGACGTAGACTATGTCGTTGATAGGTCAGAGGTGGAAGCACAGTAATGTGTGCAGCTGACTGATACTAATAAGCCGAAAGCTTGACCAAAGCGCAGGCTCAGTGAATGTCTTAGAGTGATTGCAAGAAATAAGGAACAATGTTCAGTTTTCAGGGTGTATCGAGACTGCGGAAGAGAAGATCTTCCAACTGCAAGAACTGCACCTTTAGCTCAGTTGGTACTAGCCCGCAGGCTGTGCCCGGAGCAACCGAGCGAAGCGAGGCTCTTAGCGAAGGGCTGAGCAACTCTTGCGACCGTAGAGCGAAAAGGGAAAGACAATTGAGCACTAAAAAAGAGAAATGCACCTTTAGCTCAGTTGGTAGAGCAACTGACTCTTAATCAGTGGGTCCCCGGTTCGAGTCCGTGAAGGTGCACCATGGCCCGTTGGTCAAGTGGTTAAGACAGAGGCCTCTCACGCCTTTAACATCGGTTCGAATCCGGTACGGGTCACCAGCAGTTCTAAGAAAGCAGTTGACAGGAAGCACGGGATGTGCTAATATAAAGCGGTTAGAAGCCTAACGGCTTTTGACAATAAACGATGGCGGAAAACGTCATCCAAATGAGTTGGTATTGATTGCTGTGAGGGTCCACCTGTTCCCATCCCGAACACAGAAGTTAAGCTCACATGCGCCGACAATACTTGGCGGGCGACTGCCCGGGAAGATAGGTAATGCCAACATTTGAAAAGCTCCATCCACTTGGATGGAGCTTTTTGTATGCTCTGACAGAAATGGCGCATTTTCTGACGCCTGCGCATATCCTGACGAGAGGTGATTTTTTTGGCTATCGTGAGAACCGATGTACCAATGACCTCCGGGCTTTGTGAGGAAACCATATTGAAGCTGGTGAATACGTACCCCTTTCTGCAGACGGAGGTGCTGACAACCACGGCGTTTGGACGGCCGGTGCGAACCCTGACCATTGGAGAGGGCGACCGAAAGGTGATCTATTCCGCCGCCCACCACGCCAACGAATGGATTACCACGCCGCTGATCTTGAAGTTCATAGAGGAAATGGCGGAAGCGGTTCAGAACCAGGGACGTCTCTACGGCGTGGAAGTCCGGAACATCGCCAAGGCGGCGACGATTTACACCGTGCCTATGGTTGACCCGGACGGTGTGGATCTGGTCACGGGGGCAATTGAAACCGGGACGCTGCAATATGCGGCGGCGCGGAGACTGTCGGACAACTATCCCCAGATCCCCTTCCCGAAGGGGTGGAAGGCAAACCTGCTGGGGGTGGACTTGAATTTGCAGTATCCGGCGGGGTGGCTTCGGGCGCGGGAAATCAAGTTTTCTCAGGGCTATACCAGACCCGGCCCCCGGGATTATGTGGGACGCGCGCCCCTGAACCAGCGGGAGTCCATTGCGCTGGCGGATTTCACCCAGGAGATTGACCCAGCGCTGGTTCTGGCGTACCACACCCAGGGGAAGGTGATTTACTGGCAGTTTCAGGATTACGAGGTTCCAGGCGCCCGGGAGCTGGGGGAAGAGTTTGCGCGGCTCAGCGGTTATGAGCTGGCGGACACCCCCTATGAATCCAGTTTTGCAGGGTATAAGGACTGGTTCATCCAGAAATTCCGCCGGCCGGGGTATACCATTGAAGCCGGCTCCGGGGAAAACCCTCTGCCCATCGAGCAGTTCCCGGAAATCTACCGGGATAATCTGGGAATCCTGGTGACGGCGGCGCTGGGCTTGCCAGGGCAGGGCTGAGTCAGGTGTCCAATTCCAGCCGCATAAGAACCAATTCCTGCCAGCGGCCGTCCTTCGTGCGGAATCCCCGGGGATTTCGGCCATATTCCCGGAAGCCGACGCTCTCGTAAAGGGAAATTGCGGGAAGGTTTTCGGCCACGACCTCAAGCTCCATTTGCAGAAAACCGACCTGGCGGGCGCATTCGATGCAGGCATTCGTCAATGCGCGTCCGATGCCCTTTCCCCAGTAGGATCGCTCCACGGAAATGCCGAAATCTGCGCGATGCCTGACCTTGCATTTGTGGCCGATGGGGCTGAAACCCGCAGTTCCAACCAGAATGCCGTCTACAAAGGCGCATAATTCAATTGCGTTGTTGCTGGAAGCTCTGCTGGCGAGAAATTGCCGCTCCTGCTCTACGTCCTTTCCGCACTCGTCCGGATAACTCAGCAGATAATTCGTCTGACCGTGCGCCAGAAAAAAGAAATCCCAAACGGCTTCGGCGTCATCGCCGGTGGCGCCGCGCAGAAGACATTCCTTTCCGTCCTTGGTTAAAACATTTTTTTGATAGTGCATGTGTAAATCCTCCCTAGACTGAAATTTGAGCGTCCATGCGGGATTCGAGAACCATACTTTCCCTGGTGAGGGGATGGGAGAACTCCAGCCGATGGGCGCAGAGCATCTGATAGGATAGTCCCAGCGCATCGGAAAAGCGCTGGGATTCTTCCGTGCCGTATTGGGGGTCGCCCAGGATCGGGAAGCCCATGTAGGCGCAGTGTACCCGCAGCTGGTGGGTGCGGCCTGTCACCGGGCGCAGCGCAAGCTTGCAGATTTGTCCGTCCCGGTGAAGCGCCTCAAATTCCGTCACGGAGGGCTTGCCCTCGGGGCTGACCTGCCGCAGAAGGCTGGGAAGGGGCAGACGGGCAATGGGGGCGTCGATTATGCCGGTATCCGGTTCGGGGCCGCCGAAGGTGAGAGCGTGGTAGGTTTTCCTCACCGCCGCGTCCTGGAGAAGGGCGTGAAGATGGGCGTTCTTTGCCAGCAGGACGATGCCGAAGGTGTCCCTGTCCAGCCGGGTCACGGGGTGAAAGGCGGATTTTTCACCGCTTCTGCGGTAGTAACCGGCCACGAGATTGGCAAGGGTTCCCTGATTCGTCGCCCGGGAGGGATGAATCAGCATTCCGGCGGGCTTATCCACCACTAAAATGCCCTCGTCCTCGTAAAGAACCGTCAGGTCGCCATCCTCGGCGGGGTATTCCGGCTCCGGCTCGTCCAGGCGGACGGTGATCACATCCCCGGGCCGGACTGGATAATTTGTGTGCTGAGGCAGTCCGTTCACGCAAATGCCACCGCTCCATTTCAGCCGGTTCATCAGGCTGGAGGACATCTTCAGCTCCCGACGCAGAAAGGAGGAGAGCCGCCCGCTCCGGGCGGCGGTGCAGGTTAAATTCATGGTCATGTCCTCCTTTGCCATCTTAAACAAGTGTTTACAAATCCGCCACACCTGCGGGGGAAATAAATGGTATGATATGCAAAATCCATGGAGGTGATTGTATGCGGAAAATGCTTGCCTGTATTTTGCTCTGCGCTTTGGCGCTGAGCCTTTCCGGCTGCGGCGGAAACGCAGAGAATGCTGCCGTCATTGACATGACTTCCGAAATCTACACGCAGGAGGACTATCTCGCGGCCGTTCAGGCTGTGAAGACCGGCTTCCGGGATTTTCAGGGATGCACGCTGACGGAAATCTCCTATGCCGGAGACGAAACCGTCCAAGAGGAGCAGGCGTACATCCTGGGCTCCGGGGACTACGACGAGGGAATTGTCCTGCTGTCCTCCTTCACCGTGGATGAACACGGCGGCGACGGCTCGTTGGAGCCGAACAGCACCTACACCCGCTGGGGCTGGTATCTCGCCAGAAAGAACGGCGGAAAGTGGAACATCGTAACCTGCGGTTACGGCTGAGCACAATCGTAAAAAGCCCGCTTCGTCAAGAAGCGGGCTTTTATTACTCAGTTCAGAGCGGCCTTGGCCTTATCGACAACAGCGGCAAACGCGGCGTTGTCCTGAATCGCCATCTCGGACAGGCTCTTGCGGTTCATCTCAATACCGGCCTTCTTCACACCGTTCATGAAGGTGGAATAGTTCATGCCGTAGGGAGCGACAGCAGCGCTGATACGGGTGATCCACAGGCGGCGGTAGTCACGCTTCTTCTGCTTGCGGCCAGCAAAAGCGTAGTTGCCGGACTTCATGACCTGCTGCTTGGCCATCTTGAAGTGCTTGGACTTGGAACCCCAGTAGCCCTTTGCCAGCTTCAGGGTAGCGTTTCTTCTCTTGCGCGTCATCATCGCGCCTTTCACTCTAGCCATTTCTCAGTATCCTCCTTCTGCCTTACTTGTAGGGAATCATTTTCTTGATTGCGTCCACATTGGTCATATCGGCATAAGCGGTCGCACGCAGATGGCGGGTACGCTTGGTAGTCTTCTTGGTCAGAATGTGGCTCTTGTAGGCGCGGGCTCTCTTCACCTTACCGGTCTTGGTCAGGTTGAATCTCTTCTTCGCACCGCTGTGGGTTTTCAGCTTGGGCATAGGTAGGTTCTCCTTCCGTAATCTAGTATATCGTGGTTGCGTTATTTGCTGTTCTTGGGGGTCAGGAACATTGCCATAAAGCGGCCTTCCAGCTTGGGGTTTTTCTCCATGCCGGCAATTTCAGAGCAGCTCGCGGCGAAGTCCATCAGCAGCTTCTCACCCAGGTTGGTGTGCGCCATCTCGCGGCCGCGGAAGCGGACGCTGACCTTGACGCGGTTGCCGTCGTTCAGGAACTTCTGAGCGGCCTTGACCTTGGTGTTGAAGTCATTGGTGTCGATGCTGGGACTCATGCGGATTTCCTTGATCTCCACGACCCGCTGGTTCTTCTTGGCTTCCTTCTCCCGCTTCTTCTGATCGAAGCAGAATTTGGAATAGTCCATGATCTTGCAGACGGGAGGGGTCGCGTTGGGAGAGATCTTCACTAGGTCCATGCCCTGTTCTTCTGCCATGGCATTGGCCTGAGCGGAGGACATAATTCCCAGCTGCGCGCCATCGGCGCCGATGAGCCGGATCTCCTTGTCCCGGATTTCCTCGTTGAGCTGATGATCTAATTTTGCGATGGTAAGCACCTCCATTAACAACAAAAAAGCGGATGCCAAAGCACCCGCACCAACCCCACCTGCCCCTCGCGGGAAAAGTGGAATATGAACCGTTTCGCGTCTGCTGACGGTGAGGCGGATGTTCAGCCTTCTTTATCACCCGGATATTCTAGCATGGTTCAGGGCGGTTGTCAAGAGAAATTTTCCTCCCGGAAAAGACAGAATGTCCTTATAAAATCTAAAGAACACTATTGACAATCAAATGACCATATGATACAATCGGATAACAACAGAAAGGAGGAAACATCATGCAGTGGACAATTCCCGGCACGACCCTTTCTGGGCAGCGGGAGGATGCAGACCGGGTGGACAGCGTGTTCGGGGCGCTTTTCATGGCGGGAGGGTTGACTCTCAGCCAGGTGTCCGGCATTGCCGGACTGGAACCCCACACCGTCCAGAACTGGGTCAAGCGGGGCTTTCTTCAACCGCCCCGGGGCAAGCGGTACGATATGGAGCAGGTCTGCCGCATCCTGAACATCAATTTGCTCAAGGGCGCGCTGACGCTGGAGCAGAGCTGCCAGCTGATCTCCTACATCAACGGCGACCTGACCGACGAAAGCGACGAT
>CAKTKX010000100.1 GCA_934572365.1 uncultured Oscillospiraceae bacterium | reverse complement strand
CCCATGCCGGAGGAGACCGCCGTACCGTTCATTTCCAGACGGAACAGGCATGTGGCAAGCGGCCCCGTGATGGCCGATGCCAGCGTGGGCGGGATCCAGATGCGGGGATTCTTCACAATGTTGGGCATTTGCAGCATGCTGGTGCCGACGCCCTGGGCGACCAGACCGCCCCAGCCGTTTTCCCGGAAGCTCATCACCGCGAAGCCCACCATCTGGGCGCAGCATCCGGCCACGGCGGCGCCGCCGGCAAGTCCCGTCAGACCCAGCGCCGCGCAGATGGCGGCAGAGGAAATGGGCAGCGTCAGCGCCATGCCCACGGCGACGGATACCGCAATGCCCATGCAGAAGGGCTGAAGCACCGTCGCCCATTTGATGAAGCTGCCTACGGCGCTGGCTGCCGCACCAATGGGCGCGGCCACCAGACTCGCAATGCCGATGCCGGCCAGAACCGTCACGACGGGCGTTACCAGAATGTCGATTTTGGTCTCCTTTGCCACCAGCTTGCCGCATTCCGCCGCGACAATGGCGACGACATATACTGCCAGCGGCCCGCCCGCGCCGCCCATGGCGTTGGCGGCGAAGCCAACAGGGATCAGGGAAAACAGCACCAGCGTCGGGCAGTGCAGCGCAAAGCCGATGGCCACGGCAATACCGGGGCCGACCATGGCGGAAGCCAGAGCGCCGATGGTGTAGCCCACCGCGCCATCGCCCTTGCCCACGGTGACAATGATCCGGGTCAAAAATCCAATGCCGAACTGCTGCCCCAGGGTGTTGAGAATCGTCCCTACCAGCAGTGTACAAAACAGCCCCTGCGCCATGGCGCCCAGGGCGTCGATCCCGTAGCGCTGGAGGGTAAACACCACGTCCTTGCGCGCCAGAAATTGCTTGATCTTCTCCATATGTACCTCTTCTTTCCAAAATATAAGGATACGACCCATTATACAGGAAACCTTTGCCATACGCAAGGTGAAAGGGGAAAGATTCTCCTTGCAAATGCCGTGCAACATGCTAAAATAGAGAAAAGAAGTTGCGAGGAGGGATTTATCATGGATATTTGGAAAGAGCTGGAAGATGAGGGCGTAAACAAAAGTCTGCTTGCAGAGATTCGCACCTTCCGGGACGCCCACGGCGTGACGGAGGAAATGCGCGGCCGGATTCCAACCCCCCGATTTGTATACTACGGCAAGGACGTGTGGGAAGCCGCCGCGGCGGCGGTGCTGTGCGGAGAGAATCTGCTTCTCGCAGGCCCCAAGGCCACCGGCAAAAACGTGCTGGCGGAGAATCTGGCCGCCCTGTTCGGCCGCCCCGTGTGGGATATTTCCATGCATATCAATGTGGACGCAGCGTCGCTCATCGGCACCGATACGCTGAAGGGCAATGAGGTCTGCTTCCGGGAAGGCCCCGTGTGCCAGTGTGCGCGGCTGGGCGGCTTCGGCGTTCTGGACGAGGTGAATATGGCGAAAAACGAGGCGCTGGCCGTGCTTCACGCCACGCTGGATTTTCGCCGGGTCATTGATATTCCGGGCTACCGGCGCGTGACGCTGGACGACGCGACCCGGTTTATCGGCACCATGAACTACGGCTACGCCGGGACCCGGGAGCTGAACGAAGCACTGGTTTCCCGGTTCGTGGTGGTGGATATGCCGGTGATCGGGCAGGACGATCTGTGCAAGCTGCTGCTGCGGGGCTTCCCTCGACTGAAAAAGAGCTGGGCGCAGCAGCTGGCGGCGTTGTTTGACGATCTGCGCGCCAAGTGCAGCAGCGGGGAAATTTCCGCCCGGGCGCTGGATCTGCGGGGACTGCTCACAGCTCTGCGGCTGATGGAGCGGGGGCTTTCCCCGGAGGCCGCACTGGAAATGGGCATCATCAACAAGGCTTTCGACCCCTTCGAGCGGCAGCTTACCGCCGATGTGGTCTGGGCGCGGGTTCCCAAAACGGCGAAAGCGGAAGACTTCTTCGGAGACTGATATGGACATCGGAGAACAGGAAGCCCGCCGGGCGGACAATCAGATCTGGAATGCTGCGGGTGCGTACGGCTTTGCCACGGGCAGCCGGGGCTATGAACCCAACGGGGAAGCGTCGCTGTATTTCAACACCGCTATCGGTCTGGTGCGGCAGCTGTACGATTACAAAAAACTGGAGCTGCTGTTCACCGCCCTGGAGCGCCACTCCGGGGGAGAGCTGCAAAGCGAGCTGCTCTGGCTGGGGCTGGAGCGGTGCGCCTATCTTAGGTGCCGGGACGACCGTCCGGCGCTTGATTCCCTGCGGCGGGACTATGCCGAACGGCAGCTGCAACAGGATTTTTCCGTGAACAGCGAGCAGGACCGGCTGAAAATCGGCTGGTTCCGTCGTGCGCTAGGGTTTCCCAGTGAGGAGACCGACCGGGAAAAGCAGATTCTGGACGCCCTGGAATTTGACCCCGACTGGGACGCCGAGGCCATCCAGACCCGGATGGAGCGGATCGTCCTAAAATATTTTGGGCGGAATCTGCGCAACGAAATCGACCACTTCAATTCCAACCGGGTGGATCTGGGCTTTTTTGCCCGGCTGATGCTTCGCCCCGGAGCGCTGCACCGCTTGGGGCAGGCCGCGCCGGAGGGCGGCGTGGGACTGCGCTCTCTGGGGCGGCGTATTTTCGGCTGGCGGGAAGCCCGGAAGGACGAGATTCGGAAATACGCCGCCGCGTGCTTCGGCAAGTCCATGCTGACCCCGGCGGAGCTGGCGGATGCGGAGCGTAACTGCTGCACCGGCCACCACCGCAACTGCGTGCTGCACTTCACCCGGGGGGAAGCGCCGGAAAACGGAGAAGCGCCCACCCGGGAATGGGAGCAGCTTCAGGAGCAGACGGAGCGCAACCGCGCCTATTTTCAGGCGCATCTGGCGCAAAACCGGCTGGAAATTCAGCGCCTTGCCCAGCAGCTGCAAAATACCATCCTGCTGCTTCAGGAGGATGGAAGCCTGCGGTGCCGCGCGGGGCGGGTCGACCCGGCGCTTGCCTGGCGAGCCCCCTCCCTGGGGGATGGCCGGGTCTTTGAGCGGCAGCAGCCCAATACCCTCGGCGATCTGATCGTGGACATTCTGCTGGACGCCTCCGCCTCCCAGAACCGGCGGCAGGAGCAGCTGGCGACGCAAGGCTACATTTTGGCCGAAGCGCTGACCCGGTGCGCGATCCCCGTCCGGGTGCTGTCCTTCTGCTCCGTCAGCGGCTGCACGGTGCTGCGGGAGTACCGGGACTACCGGGAAAATCAGGGCAACAACCGGATCTTCGAGTTCGCCGCCGCCGGGTGGAACCGGGACGGTCTTGCCCTGCGGGCGGTGGACTGGCTTCTGCGCCGGTCGGGGGAGCAGCAACGTCTTTTGCTGATCCTCACCGACGCGAACCCCAACGACGACACCCGCCTCCCCGGCACGGGAAATCAGTTTTTCAGCCGGGACTACAGCGGCAAGCCCGCCGTGGCCGATGCCGCCGAAGAAGCGACGGCACTGCGCCGGCACGGCAATCCGCCGCTGTGCCTGTTCTCCGGCCGGGAGGGCGATCTAAACAGCGCCCGCACCATTTACGGCCGGGATGTGGTAAGGCTTCCCTCCGTGGGCTGGTTCGCCCAGACCGTGGGGAAGATCATTCAGGGACGGTTGCAGGCTCTTGAAAGTTAACGAAAAAAACGCGGCTTCAAAGCCGCGTTTTTTTAGACAAATTGGCAATGTACAATACCTTTTAAGTATGCTACAATTCCCAAAAGCGGGAAAACAGGAGATGATGACCTTGGCAAGTCAAGCGCAACGGTATCTGGAAAAGCTGGATATCGGCTATTCTTACCGCCTTGCAAAGCGGATGGAAGGCTACCGCACCAACCCCGTGCTGGGCTACCGCACCGCAGGCTCCCCGGCGGAGATCGCCACCGGAGACATGCTGGCGGCGGAGATGAAGAAAATCGGCTTTTCCAAAGTGTGGAAGGACGCCATCACCGTGGACGCCTGGGAATTTGAGAAAGCGGAGCTGTCCTTCACCGACGCGGAGGGGCAGGAACGCCATGTCCAGCTGGGCGCGTATCAGACGAATTTCGTCACGGACGGCCCTACGGCCTACGAGCTGGTCTATGCGGGCAAGGGTACGGAAACGGATTACGAGGGGCTGGACGTCACCGGTAAGCTGGTGCTGGTGGAGATCAACCAGAGAAACGAATGGTGGATTAACTACCCCGTGTATCAGGCGTACCTCAAGGGCGCGGCGGCGCTGATCGCCGTGCAGACCGGGGGCTACGGCGAGGTGGACGACGCCGCACTGAATGCCCAGGACATCGCAGGCCCTCCCGAGGCCGCCGCCTTTTCCATTTCCCGGAAGGACGCCGCAGCGCTGAAGGAGCTGCTTGCACCCGGCGCGTCGGTGTCCGTCACTCTGGACGCCTGCACCCGGGTGGAGCGCGACCGCACCACCTACAACATCATTGGCGAGCTGACCGGCCGGAACCCAGATCGGAAGATCATGCTGTCCGCCCACTATGACTCCTATTTTGACGGCTTTCAGGACGACAACACCGCCATTTCCATGATGCTGGGCATGGGCAAGGCATTGGTGGAGACCGGCTGGCAGCCGGAGAACACCATCCTTTTCTGCGCCATGGCGTCGGAGGAATGGGGCGTGGCGGATTCCCAGTTCGACTGGTCGACCGGCGCTTACGAGCAGGTATTCACCGTGCATCCCGAGTGGCGGGGGCAGGTCATTGCCGACCTGAACTTTGAGCTGCCCGCCCTTGCCCACGGCACCCGGGCGCGGATCCGCAGCACCTACGAATATGTGGATTTTCTGGAAGAATTTCTGGAGAATCTCCCGGAGCTGACCCAGGGCTACCCGGAGGAGACCCGGATTACCGCCCCCATCGAGACATGGTCGGATGATTTTTCCATCGCCATCGCGGGCATTCCCTCCATGGTCAACGATTTCACCGGCGGCAGCTTTATGGAGACCCACTACCATTCCCAGTTCGACAACGACACCTACTATGACGAGGACGTGTACCGCCTCCACCACGAGCTGTTCGGACTGTTGCTGATGGCCATCGACAGAACCAGGGTTGTGCCGCTGAACTTTGCCGGAACCTTCCAAAAGGCCAAGGAGGCGCTGGACTTGGACTGGTGCGCCCGGACGGAGGCCGACGGCGAGAGCCTTGCCCAGGCGCTGGACGAAGCGGCGGTGCTTGCCCAGCAGGTTTACGACCATGCCGCGGCCATCAACCGGGGGCAGGAACCCGGCGAGGACGCCGGTCGATTGGAGCGGCAGCTGCTGGATTTGTTCCAGCGCACCCAGGACACCTTTGTCCGCATCGACTGGTACGGCAACGTCCAGTTCCCCCAGGAAAGCTTACAGCAGAGCCTGGAGCTGCTCCACGGCGCGGCAGACAGCCTGGCGGCGGGAAATCTCTCTGCGGCACTGCGGAAGCTCTACGAGATCGACAACAACCGCTATGCCTTCCTGTTTGAGCAGCGGGTGTACCGCCACTTCACCCAGTACGTATTTTCCCA
>CAKTKX010000099.1 GCA_934572365.1 uncultured Oscillospiraceae bacterium | reverse complement strand
GGTCGCGTAGGCGGCAGACATTTCCCGCACGGTGGAACCCACCGTCAGCGCGCCCAGCGCCAGAGGCGCCAGACCCACGTCGGACAGGCTCTGCCCGTTGGGCAGGGGGTAATTATCCGTCAGGGAAGCTTGCCCAAAGTTATATTTGGCGAAGCTGTAGCCGTAATCCGCGCCGATGGTATCCAGCGTCCGGGCGGAAACGGTGTTGACGGAGGAGACGATGCCCTGATAGACGGTTCTTGCATACTGGTACTGCCGGTTGTCGTTTTTCGGCCAGTTGTTGCCGTCAATATAGGTCATGGGCAGATCCTTCATCACCGACGCCGGGGTGACCTTGCCGGACTCGAAGGCAGGGGCATAAACGGAAATGGGCTTCTGGGAGGAACCGGTCTGGAGCTTTGCCTGGGTGGCCTTGTTGTAGGCCAGGAAGGTGGTCTTCTCCCCCACGCCGCCGGACAGGGCAACCACGTCCCCCGTCTCGTTGTTGATGACCACAATGGCGGACTGGAGCTGCTGCTCGCTGCGGGTGGTGGGAATGTTGCTCAGATCGGTGTAGACCGCGTCCACCTGCTTCTGCACGTCCATGTCCAGGGTGGTATAAATATGGTAGCCGCCCTTCTGGATGCGGTTAAGATAGATGCTCTGGTCGTTGGTGCTTAAGTTGTCCCAGACCTTGCCGTCCTGCTCCGCAAGATAGCTGGCAAAATCCACGATCACGGCATCCACGAACCAGGAATAGATATGCTGGGAAGCGTCCGTGCTGACCGCCACCTGCTCGCCACACTGGGGGCAGTAGCAGGTATCTCCCTCGCCGGTAAAGTGGCTGCGGGTGTTCTCATAGCCGCAGTTGTCGCACACCGTCCAGCGGTCGGCGTCGTCGATGCCCTCTTTGAACACCATCTCCTGGGCTACGGCCACATCGTATTCCTCCTGGGTCAGGTAGCCCTGATCCAGCATTTCGCTCAGAACGTTCAGCTGACGGTAGCGGTTTCGGGCAGCGCCGTCCCGCTCCTCGCCCTTGTACATATACACGCTCTCGGAATAGGGGTTGAACAGGGATGGGTTATTGGTAATACTGATCAGGCTGGCGCACTCGGCAGTGGTCAGATTCTGAAGCTCCTTGCCGAAATACTCCGCCGCGGCGCTCTTGACGCCGTAGCAGCCACGCCCCAGGTAAATCTCGTTGAGGTAATACTCCATGATCAGGTCTTTGTCGTATTCCCGCTCGAAAATCTGCGCCCGAAAAATCTCCATGACCTTTCGCTGAACGGTGACGCTTTTTTCACCGGTGTGGTTCTTGATGAACTGCTGGGTGATGGTGGAGCCGCCGAACTGCTCGTCGCCGCCGAAGAACATATTCAGGCAGGCCTTCATGGTGGTGATCCAGTCCACGCCCTGATGCTCATAGAACCGCTTATCCTCGATGGCCACGGCGGCGTGGATCAGGTCTTCGGGAATTTCGTCAATGGACGCCCACTGGCGGTCGGTGGTGGTATAAATCTGCTGTAACAGCTGGATATCGCCGTGGTTGTCCACATAATAGATAAAGGAGGTCTGCTCCAGGTCATAATCGTCCAGAGACCAGTCGGCGGCCTCTGTCAGAATGTCCTCCTGCAAATAGTCTCCCAGGGTGCCGACGAAGACCGTACCGCAGATCAGAACGATCAGAAGAACCGTCGCCGCCGCGCCGAGGGCAATTTTCAGCACGGAACCGGCTACGGAGAAAATCATATACAGCAGCTTCAGCGACCAGTGGGGATTCCACTCCTGCCGGAGCTTCTTGCGCCTCCTGGGTCTTTTTTCGTTTGCCATAGGGTACCTCCAATAGAAGCAGGACGCGCCTGCCTGGTAAATCCATTATAACCAGTGTCATATTCGCATAACACTACTCATATCATTATACCATACCGGATGGAAAAACGAAAGCCCCAATTTATAAATAAACTTTTAATTGTGGGAGATACTATATTTGACAAAAGGAGGAATGCGTATGCTGAAAAAACCGGTTAGCCTTATTTTGCTTCTGTATCTCACCCTGGGGTGCTTCCGGGGGTATCTGGCGCTGTTTGACAAGGGTGCTTCCGAGCCAAAGCAGATTTTCCCCTGTCCGGTGTCCTCCCTCCCCGATGCCGACCGGGAGGCGCTGGAAAAAGGCATCCCCGTCCGCTCGGAGGACGAGCTGAATCAGCTTCTGGAAGATTTCCTGTCCTAGGGTTTCTCTGTTTCTGTACAAAATCACCTCTTGATTTTATGTCCTCCTTGCGGTAGAATATAGGCATCAAACGCGGGGGGCGATTTCCTTGGCAGATCAGTACGGTTCTGATTTCATCACCATCGTGGATGAGGAAGGCACCGAATACGAGCTGGAGGTTCTCAGCACGCTGGAGTACAACGGCAATACCTATATGGCAGTCATTCCTGCGGATGACGGTTCCGATTCTCCGGATCTGGAGGTCAGCATTTTCAAGTCCGTCGAGGAAGACGGGGAGCCGATCCTCTGCGCCATCGAGGACGAGGCGGAATTGCAGGCCGTGTACGACCTGATTATGGATTCCCTCTATTCGGAGGACGCAGAATAAAAGGCGTAAGTCTCCTGCTTGGTGCGTAGCGTGTCCTTTTGGACCCACATTTTTTTATTGGGACGTTAGACTTCCCGGCCTGTTTGCAGACCTCCCGCCCCCGCTTCGACGGAGGGTGGATGCTGGGAGCAGTAATGGTCGGGAGCGGCATCCCACCTGCCTTTTCGTGCAGGTCATAATTGGACGCGATACGGCTAAAGCGGGGTGCATGGGGAGCTTCGGCTCCCCATGTTTTTTCTTAGGGTGTATCTGACCGGTGACCGCAGATTTTTTCCTTTGGCAATCGCGTCAGTTTGTCCCAAACAACGCACTTGTGGGACGTCCCCTACGAATATTCTGTAAAATTTTTTCTAATTCCGCCCCCTTCGGCAGATTACCCCTTGAAACCGGCGGGAAAATAGATTATAATACCTTGGTCTATGCGTAAAACCTATCGCGTTATGACCAAAAGGACAAATGAGAGGATTTGATTACATGAGCGCATCCAGCAAGAAGAAGCTCCGCAATGAGCAGCAGACCGCCAAAATGACGGAAAAACAGGTCGCTGAGCAGAAGGAAGCAAAGAAGCTAACGCTTTACACCACCATTTTTGTCGTCGTTCTGGCCGTCATGGTGGTATTCGCCATCGCCATCGGCGTCACCAGAAGCATCTCCAACAGCGGCGTCCGGGAGCGGAATACCGTGGCCTTGACCGTAGGCGATCACGAGATCAGCAACGCCGAGCTGAGCTATTTCTATATGAGCGCCATCAACAACTTTAACTCCAATTATGGCAACTATGCCGCCATGATGGGTCTGGACACCTCCAAGCCCCTGGATCAGCAGGTCATCAACAACGACACCGGCCTGACCTGGGCGGATGATTTCCTGAACACCGCCAAGGACAACGCCCGCAGCGTCTACGCCATGGCGGACGCCGCCGAGGCCGCAGGCTTCACCCTGTCCGAGGACGAGCTTGCCGAGATTGACACCAGCATCAGCAACATGAAGATGTACGCCACCCTGTACGGCTATTCCAGCACCAAGGACTTCCTGAAAGCCCAGTACGGCAGCGGCGCCACCGAGGAGAGCTATAAGCAGTATGTCACCGTCAACACCCTGGCCAACGCTTACTACAACAGCTACGCTTCTTCCCTGACCTACACCGATGCCGACCTGCGCGCCGCCGAGAGTGAGAATTACGACAAGTATTCCTCCTTCACCTACAACACCTACTACCTCGCCGCCAGCAAGTTCCAGGCGGAGGACGACGAGGACAGCGACAAGGCCGTAAAGGCCGCCGAGGAAGCCGCCAATTCCCTGATTGGTGAGGATGTTGTCACCGTGGCGGACTTTGACGCCGCCATCGCCGCTCTGGACATCAATAAGGACACCGAGGCTTCCAGCACCGCTTACACCGATCAGCAGTATGCCTCCGTTTCCACCACCGTTCGGGATTGGATCACTGACAGCGCCCGCAAGGAGGGCGACAAGACCGTGATCGCCAACACCACCACTTCTACCGATGACGACGGCAACGAGACCAAGACCACGCTGGGCTACTACGCCGTGTTCTTCACCGGCTCCAATGACAATACCTTCCCCCTGGTGAATGTGCGCCACATTCTGGTCAAGTTCGAGGGCGGCACCACCGATTCTACCACCGGCACCACCACCTACTCCGACGAGGAGAAGAACGCCGCCAAGAAGAAGGCCGAAGAGATTCTGGACGAGTGGATGTCCGGCGATGCCACCGAGGATTCCTTCGCTGCCCTGGCCAATGAGAAGTCCGACGACGGCGACGGCACCACCGGCGGCCTGTACGAGAACGTCTACCCCGGTCAGATGGTGTCCAGCTTCAACGACTGGTGCTTCGACGAAAGCCGTCAGAGCGGCAACACCGGCATCATCGAGTCCGAGTACGGCTACCATGTCATGTACTTCGTGGGCAAGAGCAACACCACCTACCGTGACTACCAGATCGAGAGCGAGCTGCGCAGCACCGACACCCAGGAATGGTACGACGCGACCGTGGAAGCCGTGCCCATGACCGACGGCGATACCAAGTATATCCGCAAGAACCTGATCATCAGCGCCAGCTAAGCATTCCCAATGTAAAACCATTGCCCCGGCTTCCCTTTCATGAAGCCGGGGCTAAAAATTTTAGTCAGATTTTCTCATTGACAAATATCTCAGGCAGTCGTAGAATGATTGCAAACTTCACCTAGGAGGTATTTTTATGGAAGTAACACGGGAGCAGGCGCTTGCGCTGCTGCAAAAATACAATCAGGAGCCGTTCCATATTCTCCACGCCCTGACCGTTGAGGACGTCATGCGCTGGTACGCTCAGCAGGAGGGCGAAGACGCGGACTTTTGGGGTCTGTGCGGTCTTCTCCATGACGTGGACTTTGAGCGCTACCCCGAGCAGCACTGCGTCAAAGCGCCGGAGCTGCTGGCCGAGATCAATGCCAGCCCGGAGATGGTTCACGCCATCTGCTCTCACGGCTACGGCCTGTGCTGTGACGTGGAGCCGACCCATAAGATGGAGAAGATTCTCTTTGCCGCGGACGAGCTGACCGGCCTGATCGGCGCGGCTGCCCGGATGCGCCCCAGCAAGAGCGTTATGGACATGGAGGTCAGCAGTCTGAAAAAGAAGTACAAGGACAAGAAGTTCGCTGCCGGCTGCTCCCGGGATGTGATCCAGACCGGTGCCGACCGTCTTGGTTGGACGCTGGAGGAGCTGATGGAGAAAACCATCCTCGCCATGCGCAGCTGTGAAGCCGGTGTGGCGGCGGAACAGGCCAAGCTTTGCGGCTGATTTTCTTTTCGTTGGACTCAGCGCAATATGATGTAAAAATCCCCGAAAGCTTCTGCTTTCGGGGATTTTACCGACTAATGGGTCTCTTTCAGAGGTTTAATATACTGTTCGCGGCGGCGTCCTTTTTCTGCGAGATAAGCGGCGTCGTTGCCCGCGTGGATCTCCCGGAGGTAATCGTAATGGTTTTGCAGAATGTTCTCGTTATTCCGTGCCAGCATCATCACGGCGATGGAGGAACACTGGTCGGAAGCACGCTCCAGATAGGTCAGCGTCTCCATGAACACCAG
>CAKTKX010000098.1 GCA_934572365.1 uncultured Oscillospiraceae bacterium | reverse complement strand
CTATGGGAGACAGCGAGTTTATTCTCACCCTGTTCTCCGCCATGGCGCAGGAGGAGAGCAGCAATCTTTCCAAGCGCGTCAAATGGGGCAAAAGGATCAACGCCGAAAAAGGCCGCGTCCCCCAGAGAATTTTCGGTTACGACCGAATCGACAACTTCACCCTGGAGATCAATCCCGGCGAAGCCGAAATCGTCCGCAAGATTTTTTCCCTTTATAACGACCAAGGGCTGGGGTGCCGCACCATCAGCGCAACCCTCAACCGCGATCGGGATAAAACCAAGTTTGGCAGCAACTGGAATGCCCGGGGCGTTCGCCGTGTTCTGGTAAATCCCATTTACTGCGGGATTCTAGTGAATCACAAATACGAAATCGAGGATTTTCTCACCGGCAGGCAAATCCGGCTTCCCGAGGAGGAACAGTTCTGTCACCGGCGCCCCGCCTGGGCGATCGTCACGCCGGAGGTGTTTCAGAAAACCCAGGAAATCATGGCCTCCCGACGCATTCAATACGCTTCCGGCGAGCCGTCCAGGGAAGGCAGATACAGTTCCAAGCACATCTTTTCCACGCTGATCAAGTGCGAACACTGCGGGCGCTCCTTCACACGAAAGAGCTACACCTACGCGAACACGCGGGTATATTGGCGGTGCGTTACCAATGACCAATACACCGCCGAAAAATGTGGCAACCGCACCTGTCTGGACGAGCCGGAGCTGCTGAAACGGCTGCGGGATTATTTTGCTTCTCTGATTGAGGACAGGGATGCTTTCGTTGCAAACATTTTAGCAAGTCTGGATAAGCGTCTCCCCGCCTCTCAGAATCCGGAGCAGGCCAAGCGGGAGATCGAGACAAAGCGAAAAAAGCTGCTGTCCAAAAAGAGCCGGTATCAGGAGATGTACGCCAACGACATTCTAAGCCTGACCGAGTTGAAAGAAAAAATCGCTGGCATTACCGAAGAACTGAACGCATTGGACAGGGATTTGGAGCAGCTTACCCCGGGCAGAAAAGCCGCCGAAACCGTCCGACACTACACAGACGAGATTCAGCGTTTTCTGGAACTGGAAACGGTAACCAACATGGACATGCGCCGCATCCTTGACCACATTTCCGTAGACAGGGAGGGGCATGTCCGCGTCGTCCTGCGTAAATTCGACGATGCGTCTGCCTAATTGGTGTCCGCAGTAGAGGTGCTTGATCCCATGGTGCTCAGCTCCAAGGTCAAGGATGCCGCCGAAAGCGGGACGGCGGAGTCCGTCACCGTCCAGATTCCCGATGCCATCCGGGCGCTGTTCGACGAAGACCTGGTCACCTCCGGCGACCATCGCCGCCTGTACGTCACCCTGGGGCAGTTCTCCATCGTCCGGCTGGAACGGGATGTGCAGCTGGTAGTACCCATGGTAGAATACGCCATCCCCGAAAAGGAATGCTGCGACAGCGAGGGCTGCTGCACTGAGGATCCCTGCGAAATGTTCAGCCGCATTCCCTTCCCCGCCCGCCAGTTCACCCCCACCGGCTGCGACCGGAAGAAAGAAGCTCCCTGCGATCAGGATTAAGAAAACTGCCCCCAAAGGCCAAAAGCCTTTGGGGGCAAATTATTTAATGTTCTACATATTTGGGCAGAATCTCATCCACGTCCACGTAATAGTGCTTAAAATTGTCATTTTCCACGTAGACCTTCACCTTTTTGCCGATCAGCTCCGGGTCACGGAAAATGCGCAGACTGGGGCTTTTGAAAATGTGCCGCAGGCCGTGGGGGTCAATATACTGCACTATTATATAGTAGGGATACCGCCCGTTTACGTTGACATTGATGTTCGCGGCAATGTCCACCACCTCGCCCAGGACGTAGTGTCCCGAGGCAAGCAGGGCATCTGACTGCCTTTTCTTGCAGAATTCGACAACAAGGAAAATGATTCCCAAAATCAGGAATATGACGCCGATCCCGCCAAAAATCAGGCCGACCATAAATCCGTCGTTATCCCGCAGAAGCGTCGCCAGTGCAACGCCCAGTATCACGAAAATGCCGCCCAATCCGGTATAAATAATGCCGATAATCAGCAGGGCGCTTCGCCCGATTCTCGCTTTTTTCTCCATATCAGCCGCGCATCGCCCGTTTTCTGGCAATGTTGATGGGGCCTTCCTGCATGTGGTTGATCCAGGCAAGGCTCTTGCCCGCGCCGTAGGCCGTGCAGGCGTCAGGGTCGTCCGCCAGGACGCAGCCGATGCCTGTGCGCTCGGCGATCAGCAGATCCATACCCCAGATCTGGCTGCATCCGCCGGTGAGGGTGATGCCGTTTTCGGAAATGTCCGACACCAGCTCGGGGCTTGTCTGCTCCAGAACCGCCAGCACCTCGTCGGTGATCATCCGGGCGGGACGGCGCAGCACCTCGAAAATCTCCGTGGAGGTCAGGGTGATGACCTTGGGCATACCGGTCTTGAAGTCCCGTCCCTTGACGTTCATGCTCCGCTCCTCGTCCCGGGGGTAGACCTGGCCGATCTGGATTTTCACATTCTCAGCGGTGACCTGACCGATCACCACACCGTGCTGACGGCGGACGTACCGGGCGATCATCTCGTCAAAGTAGTTGCCCGCCACCTTCAAAGAAGAGGAAACCGCCACGCCGTTCATGCTCAGCACCGCGATGTCCGTGGTGCCGCCGCCGATGTCCACCACCAGGTGGCCGCTGGGGCCGCGAATATCCAGTCCCGCGCCCAGACCCGCCGCAAGGGGTTCCTCGATCAGGAACACTCTGCGCGCGCCGGCTTCGATGGCGGCGTTGATGACGCTGCGCTCCTCTACCTCGGACACGCCGGAGGGTACGGAGATGACCACACGGGGCTTGGGGGTGAAGAAGGACGCTTTTGTCGCGGTCTTAAACATTTCCTGAAGCATCCGGACGGTCATCTCATGATCGGAGACGGTGCCGTCCTTCAGCGGGTGCATGGCGACCACGTTGCCGGGAGTACGTCCCAGCATGTTCCGGGCGGCCGCGCCCACCTGCAAAATCTTGCCGGTGTTCTTGTCCATAGCCACAACGGAGGGCTCCCGGACGACCAGTCCCTTACCGTCGGCGTAAATCAAAACATTGGATGTACCCAGGTCAACGCCCAGGTCATTGGAAAATAAAAACATAACAGCACCTACTTACAATTAAGAAATCGTATTATTCCCTTCCTGCCGAAGCAACGGCGGCGCAATGCACTTCCTCCGCCCCGGCGGTTTTCAGCACCCGGGCAGCTTCTCCCGCCGTGGCGCCGGTGGTCAGGATGTCGTCCAGCAGCAATATCCGCTTTCCGTCGACTTCCGCGCCCGGAGTCAGCCGGTAGACGCCCAGCACATTTGCCCTGCGTTCCGCCTCGCCGTGAATGCCGGACTGCGGGCGGTTGTGACGGACTTTCCGAAGAAGGGGTGTCGGGGTCATCCCCAGCTCCCGCCCCACGGCCTTCGCCAGCAGCTCCACCTGATCGTAGCCCCGGCGGAGCTTCCGCAGACGGCTGACGGGGATCCAGGTCAGCACATCGAAGCCGTCGGGATATTCCGTCTGAATCCGCATGGCCAGAAGCCGGCCGTAGGCAGCAGCGTAATTTCTCGCGCCGCCGAACTTAAAACGCAGAAGGCTCCTTCTTACGTTCCCTTCATAGTACCAGACTGCGGCGAAACTGTCAAGAAATTGACCCTTTCTTTTTCTATTAAGAAATTCCGGCGCTTCCTCCCGGCAGGTGCGGCACAGGTCAAGCTCCTCTTTTCCCAGTATCTTTCCGCACAGAACGCACTTGGGCGGAAACAGCACGCCCAGCAGCCAGTGAACCAGTCTCATTCGGTTTTCCCCTGTAAACGAAGCTTCAACCCCGTGTAGCGGCGGTTTTTCTTCGCGTTTTCCACCATTGCCGCCACGGTTTCTTCACGACCTACAATAATCAGCAGTTCCCTCGCCCGGGTGATGGCGGTGTAGAGGATGCTGCGGCTGAGCAGATACGATGAGCCGTTCCACGCCGCTAAAATCACCGCCCGGTACTCGCTGCCCTGACTCTTGTGGACGGTCATGGCGTAGGCAGGCTCCAGCTCGTTCAGCTGAGTAAAGTCGTAGTCCGCCGCCCGGTCGTCGAAGGTTACCGTCAGGGTCTCCGTGCCGGTGTCGATCTCGGTGATCGTACCCACGTCGCCGTTGAAAATGCCGGTGCCTACGGCGCTTCCGTCGGTCTTCTTCCATAATATATCATAATTGTTGCGAATCTGCATCACCCTGTCCCCCTCCCGGAAAATAACATCTCCGAAGGCGCGCTCCTTTTTGTCGGGCGCGGCGGGATTCAGGGCGGCCTGGAGCATTTTGTTCAGAGCGGCAGTGCCTACGCCCCCCTTGCGGGTGGGAGACAGCACCTGAATCTGCTCCGGCGGAATGCCCATGTTCTTGGGCAGCCGGGTGGTGCATAATTCCCGAATCAGGGTGCTGACCGCCTCCTCGCTCTGTCTGCGCAGGAAGAAAAAGTCACTTTTGACGTTTTTCAACTCCGGCATCTGTCCCTGATTCACCCGGTGGGCGTTCATGACGATCAGGCTCTGCTGTGCCTGCCGAAAAATCTCCGTCAGCCGCACCGTAGGAAGGCAGCCGCTGCGCAGCATGTCGTTGAACGGGAAACCCGGCCCCACGGGGGGCAGCTGGTCGGGGTCGCCCACCAGAATCAGCCGCTTCCCTTTGGGAATGGCCTGCAAAAGATGGTGCAGCAGCTCCACGTCCACCATGGACATCTCGTCCACGATCACCGCGTCGCATTTGAGGGGGTTGTCCTCGTCCCGGACGAATACCATATCCCCCGTGCCGGGGTCAACTCCCGCTTCCAGCAGCCGGTGGATGGTGGAGGCGTTTTCCCCCGTCACCTCCGTCAGCCGTTTCGCCGCCCGGCCAGTGGGCGCGGCCAGCAGACACGCCAGCTGCATCTGTCCCAGCAGGGACAATATACCATTTAATATAGTCGTCTTACCGGTGCCGGGGCCGCCGGTGATCAGCAGCAGTCCGGAGGTCGCCGCCTCCCGGATGGCGCGGGTCTGCTCCTCGGAGTATTCGACGCCGCTTTCCTCCGCCACGTTTTGAATCATGCGCTCCAAGCCTTTCGGCGGCGGGAAGCTGCCCTTTGCGAACTCTAAAAGCCGCCCACTGCAATTCACTTCCGCTTCATACAGCCTTGGAAGATAATCAACGGTGATGCCCGCCAGCGTGCTGCGCACCAGGCGGTCAGCTTCCAACAGCCGCCCGACGCCTTCTTTTACCGCTTCTCCGTCCACGCTCAGCAGCTGGCTGACCGCCAGCTGCAGCTTGTCCTCCGGTAAGAAGCTGTGTCCTGCCGTGAGATTGTAGTTCAGCTCAAACAGGATTCCGGCCTCCACCCGCCGAGGATCGTCCCCCGCCACGCCCAGCTCAATGGCAAAGCGGTCTACCGCCCCGAAGGGCGCGTCCAATCCCTCGTCCATGAGTAAGTACGGGTCGTCGTACAGAAGCTCCACGGTGCTGTCACCGTACAGCTTATACGTCCGCACCGCCAGCTCTGCGGGAAGATGATGCACGGCAAAAAATTCCATCAGCTGCCGCATTCCCACCTGTAGCCGGAATTCCTCGCCCATGGCTTTCGCTTTTTCCCGGGAAATGCCGGGAACCTCGGCCAGACGCTCCGGTTCCCGTT
>CAKTKX010000097.1 GCA_934572365.1 uncultured Oscillospiraceae bacterium | reverse complement strand
ATACTGTCTTACAGCAGATTGCCGGTGCTGACCCAGCCCAGATCGGTGCGGGCCATGTCGCCAACGTATTCGTAAATGTCGATGACGGACATTCTGGAATAGGTACCTGCGACGGAGGACGCGGCGTTATCCGTGTAGATGATGGTGTTGTCGGTGTACACCACCCGGGCGTCGATGGCGCTGCTGCCGCTGGCGGGAGTCATGTCGACGTAGTACAGGTAGACCCAGCCTGCGTCGCAGCGACCCCATGCCATATCCTCGGAGATCTTGGTCTCATAGATCACCAGGTTGGCACCCTTCTTCAATGTGGTAGCCTTCTTGGCGCCGGTGGAGGCGGTGACACGGACATTCAGAGACTCGGTGTTGATGACCTTGCCGGTGTACTTGTAGCCGCCGGCGTTGTTCACGAAGCCGCCGTTGCCGGTGTTGCCGGTGCTGCCGATGGTAGGAGTAGAAGCAGTCGTAGGCGTCGTGGTGGTGGTGTTCTTGTCCTTCTCATACAGAGCGCCTTCGGACATGTAGCTCAGGTCGCAGTAGCCCACGATGCCGTCGCTGGTTTCCACACGACCCCAAACGGTGAGGGTTCTGGCGCCGGAATCCTTCACGATCTCCAGCTTGGTCACGGGAACCTGATCGCCCTTCTTCAGCTTGCCCAGGCTCTCATTGTCGGTTCCGGCGGCCTTGCGCACATTCAGCTCGGATGCGCCGGTCAGGGTGTGAACCTTCTCGTCCAGAGCATTCAGCTGGATGTTCACGTCGGGATCCTTGATCCAGCCGTCGTTGATGCGCGCCCAGTAGGAGGTCTGCTTGACAACGGTTTCGACGTCGTTGTCCTCATTCTTCTTATCCGTCTTGTCGCCCTCGTAAATCTCCAGGGTAACAGCCGTCAGCTCATGGATGGTGATGTTCTCGCCCGCACTGATGGTACGAACCGTGTTGTTTTCCAGATTCGGGTTGGGCGTCTTGTAAACGGTGGTATTGGCCTTGACAGAGCCGGTGTAAACGGCGGTGGTGGTGGTTCTCTCAACCTCGTCGAAGGAGTCCACGCCGGTGCCCTTGTTGCCGCTGCTGCCGTTATTGCTGTTGTTGCCGGGGATATCGTCGTAGGAGATCATGGTAACGTAGTCCATGCAAATCCAGCCCTGGGTCACGCGGCCCCACTTGGCGGTGCCGACGAGCTTGACCTCCAGGATGGTCACTTCCGTGCCGTTGAGAATCTTGCCCACGATGTTGTAGCCGATGCCCGCGCCGCTGCGGACGTTTACGCCCGTGTAGGTGTTGGCCACAATGCCCTTGCCGGTGCCGTCGGTCTTTGTCGTGCCGGTGCCGTTGCTACCGGAATTCGACGTATCGGAATCCACAGTACCCATCTTGACTTCCAGATACTGACCGTAGATCCAGCTGTCGGTGGCGCTGTTGTTATCCACGTCGAAGTCGATCTTGTACCAGCCGTCCTTCTCTTCCAGAACGGCCACCTTGGTGCCGCGGTTGATGCTGCCCAGAACCTGGCCGTACAGAGCGCCGGTCATACGGACACGGACGGAATCCGCGTTCACAACGGTGCCGGTGCCGATGGCACCCTTGGTGCTTCCGTCGAGGGAGATCTTGGTGGAGCGCTTGACATAGTTGGAAGCCAGATTGATCCAGCCGTCGTAGTTCTCAATGCCGCTGCCGGTCGTCGGAGTATATCCCACGATCTTGCCCCAGATTTCCTCGCCCACGAGCTTGATCTCGTGGACTTCCACTTCCACGCCCTTGGTGAGCTTGAATACGAACTCGTTGTCGCTGCCGGCAGCCTTTCTGATGTTCAGGCTGTCGCTGACAACCGTGAACTTGGTCGGGACAAGGTTAAAGTTACTGTAGGTTGCCCAGCCGGACTTGGCAATCACGTTGGTCTTACCGTCCTTGTCGGTCTCCTTGACCGTCCAGTGCGCCTTCACCCAGATCACGCCGTCAGCAACCGCCGCGTTGGTGATCTTAAGACCCGTGGTACCCGCCTTGATGGTGTCGCTGTTGTTGGAATTGGTAGTGGGCTGCACATAGGTGGAGAGATCGGCGCCGGAGTTCACGAGAGTGACCTCGAAAGCGTAGTCCAGAACGCCCGTGTCGGAAACGTTCTTATCGGTGAGCATCTTTACGGTGGTGTAGGTCAGGCAGATCCAGCCGGAGGAGGTACGACCCCAGCGGTGGCCGTTGACCGTGCGAATCTCGAAAACATTGACCGTGGTATCCTTTGCAAAGCCGCCGACGATCTTGTTGTCCACACCGGGATCGCTGCGGGCGTTCAGGTAGCCGTTGTAGGTAACGGTCGCCGTGGCAATGGGGGTGGTGTTGTTGGCGTCGCTGGGAGCGGAGCCGTCATAGACGGTGCTCCAGTCGGTGTACATCAGGGCGACCCAGCCAACGGCCACGCCGTTTTCTTCCACCTGACCCCAGGTCTTGGCTCCGTTGGTGGCGACGATCTTCAGCTTTGTGCCGGCCTTGTAGGAACCGGTCAGGGCGCTGGAAGCGCTGTCGCTGGCACGTCTGTTGACATAGGCGTTGGTGACCGTGACGGTCACATCGATCTTGCCGCCGGTGTATTCGGTATTGCCGCTGTCGCTCTGTCCGGAGGTCTTGAGCAGAACCCATCCGTCTCCCGCAGCGGACAGCTTGCACCATCTGTTGCCATCGTCGTCGATAAAGTCCTTGATCGCGGTAACGGTGGCAGTGTCCTTATTGATGGTGCGGAAAGGCTTCACGTTCTTCTTGGTAGGAACGGGGTAGACATCCAGAGAAACCAGCTGGGACACCTTCAGCGTCTCATTGATGCCATGCACGTAAGTAAGGTCATTGGCATTGTTGGCCGTCACAGAGGTTGCCTGCCAGCCGGCCCACAGCGTCTTACCGTTATAGCTGCCCGTCAGAGAGGGAACCAGAGTGCCGTCATACTGCGCGGAGTACCAGCCCATGAACTTGTAGCCGTTTCTGGTGGGAGCCGGGATATGCTTGGAAGTCTTGGACGTGTCAAAGAGCAAGGTGTAGGAGGTCGCATAGTTCGGAGCTATGACGCCGCCATCGGGATTGTATGTAACGGTGCCGAAGCTGCTGGGCGTTACATCGGAATAAATCCCGTTCTTGTACATATTGACTTCAATCTTTCTGCGGCGGAAATCATCCTGATTGCCCGCCCAGTCGCTCATGGCCTTCAGCAGGTCATTGGTGTCGGCCTTGCTGACGATGGCGCTCTTGACAACGCCGCTGCCGCTCATCCAGGAATCGCCCACGTCGAAGGTGAACAGAACCAGAGCGTCATGCTGGCACTGGGACAGGGTCAGGCTGTTGGCGGAAGCAAAGGAGTTGACCTTCGCGTCCAAATCCAGAATCAGCTTGCGCAGAGCCTGGTCAGCCTGCGCCTGGGTGACGGAGTGCTTGCCTGCATCAGCGCTGTCCTGAACCTTTCCGTCCTTATACGTCGTCTTATGCTTCTCAGAGCAGATCGTACCGTAACCAATGCGGAATTCATTGGTACCGGGTACCTGATAGCAGTCCTTCTTAAAAATAGCTAGCTTCTTCATGATCGTAATCGCGGCCTCACTGGTCTTCAGCGAAGCAGCAGACGCGGTCAGAGCGGTGGCGGGCACCAGGCTGACCAGCATGATCAGAGTTAATAACACACACACAATTCTCTTTTTCATAGCTACTTACTCCTTTGCTCTTATGTAAGTAGCCATATTATAACAGAGGTGTTTACAAATTGCAACCCCTTTTTTGAAAAAAATTACATTTTTGTTACAGTTTGTTTTACCAAAAAGCTTCCCCCTTCTCTTTTCTTCCCGTATTGTATACCGTTTCTGTCATATTCTCGGAAAACATGCCGTTTTTCAGTGCAGAAAATGTCATTCTTTTTTCCTGCCCGTCGGGTTTTCTCCGTTGACATTCTTCTTTTCCGCTGATATACTCAAAAAAAGTCATCGGGAGGGATTTTATGGACGGCAAGAAGGCGCTGATCGGCATGTCGGGGGGCGTGGACAGCTCCGTGGCGGCGCTGCTGATGCTCCGCGCGGGTTACGAATGTATCGGCGCGACCATGCGGCTGTACGACAATGATATGATCGGTCTGGAAAAGGGGCACACCTGCTGTAGTCTGGACGACGTGGAGGACGCCCGCAGCGTAGCCAGACGTCTGGGAATTCCCCACTACGTGTTCAACTTCAAGGACGATTTCGAGCGGCAGGTCATCCAAAAATTTGTCAGCTGCTACGAATGCGGCGGCACCCCCAACCCCTGCATTGACTGCAACCGGTATCTGAAATTCGACCGGCTTCTCCGCCGCGCTCTGGAACTGGAGTGTGACTGCGTGGTGTCCGGGCATTACGCGCAAGTAAGGAAGTCCGGCGACAGACACCTATTATATAAGGCGGCGGACAAGGCCAAGGATCAGACCTATTTCCTCGCCTGTCTGAATCAGGAGCAGCTTTCCCGGATTCAGTTTCCCCTGGGCGGCCTGACCAAGCAGGAGGTACGCGCCATTGCGGAGGAAAACGGCTTCCTCAACGCCCGGAAGCACGACTCTCAGGACATCTGCTTCGTCCCGGACGGCGACTACGCGGCCTTTCTGGAACGCTACACAGGTAAGCACTACCCCGCCGGGGATTTTCTGGACGAAACCGGCCGCGTGGTGGGGAAACACCGGGGCGCGGTGTGCTACACCCTGGGACAGCGCAAGGGGCTGGGTCTGGCCATGGGCGCGCCGGTATACGTCTGCGGAAAGGATATGGAGAAGAATACCGTCACCGTGGGGCCGAATGAGGCGCTGTTTTCCTCCGCCCTGCGGGGAAACAACTGGGTCTGGTATCCCTTCCCAGAGCTGACGGAGCCGGTCAGGGTAACGGTCAAGACCCGCCACAGCCAGACGGAGCAGCCCGGCACCGTCTATCCCGAAGCGGACGGCTTTGCCCGGGTGGAATTCGACGTTCCTCAGCGTGCCGTCACCCCCGGTCAGGCGGTGGTGGTATACCAAGGCGACCTGGTGGTCGGCGGAGGCACCATCACGGAGGCAATCCGGTAAAACATACGCTGCCATCCCCGGTTGGGAGATGGCAGCGTATTTATTACTTTTTGCGTTTCTTTTCGTCCGGTCTGTAGACGCTCCACGCCAGACCGCCGAAGACGGCGGCGCAGGCAAGGCTGATCTTCCAGCCCAGGCTGAACGCGGCGTTGTGATACGTCAGGCGAACGGTGTGGACGCCCTCCGTCAGATTCACGGCCACCATGCAGTCCCCTACCAGTTTAATCTCGGCAGGCTTGCCGTCCACCTTGACGCTCCAGTTTCCGTTTTGCGGAACGGAGGTATACAGCAGGCCGTCCCGGTCGCAGTCGATGGTTCCCTCCACCAGCGTGGAGCGGAACTTCGTCAGATTCAGCTGGGACGCCGACAGGATTTCATAGCCCCGCGCGAACCGCTCCCCGTTGAGAACGGCGGCGCTGACAGTCATGGTGCTGCTCTCGTCCTTGTCGCACTCGATGCGGATGTCCACCGTATCTCCGGTCTTCACATCCCCTACCGCGATCATCTGGGACAGGCTGATGGTCTCCTTGTAAAGCTCCACGCCATTGACGCTGACGTAGAAATCGTTCCGCTTGGGCAGGTTCAGATGGACACACACAAAGCCGTCCCGGTCAGCGGTGTAGGTATAGGTC
>CAKTKX010000096.1 GCA_934572365.1 uncultured Oscillospiraceae bacterium | reverse complement strand
CTCTACGCCGCCCGGAAGCGTCAGTCCGGCTACGCCTTCTCCGCCGACGCCCCCTGGCAGAAGGAATTTGAGGACAATTTTCCCTACCCGGAGACCGACGACCAGCTGCGCTGCATCGCGGACATCAAGCACGATATGGAGTCCCCCATTCCCATGGATCGTCTTCTCTGCGGCGACGTGGGCTTCGGCAAAACCGAGGTCGCCCTCCGCGCCGTGATGAAGGCCGTCATGGACGGCAAGCAGGTGGCGATTCTGGTTCCCACCACGGTGCTTGCCCAGCAGCATTACCAGACCGCCGTGGCGCGTTTCCGGGGCTTCCCCGTCACCATCGACGTTCTCAGCCGCTTCCGCACCCCGAAAATGCAGCAGCAGACCTTGCAGAAGCTCCGCGCCGGTTCCGTGGACTTGATCATCGGAACCCACAAGCTGCTGCAAAAAACCGTCCAGTTCAAGGATTTGGGGTTACTCATCGTGGACGAGGAGCAGCGCTTCGGCGTCAGCCATAAGGAACGCCTGAAGGAAATTTCCAAGGGCGTGGACGTGCTGACCCTCTCCGCCACGCCCATTCCCCGGACGCTGAACATGGCGCTGTCCGGCATCCGGGACATGTCCACCATCGAGCAGCCCCCCGCCGACCGCTATCCCGTGCAGACCTTCGTGATGGAATACAGCGAACCCATCATTGACGATGCCATCCGCCGGGAAATTGAGCGGGGCGGGCAGGTCTATTACCTCCACAATCGCACGGAAACCATCGACCAGTGCGCCGCCGCGATCAAGCGCCGGATCCCGGGCATCAGCGTGGGCGTCGCCCACGGGCAGATGGGCGAGGACGCCCTGGGGGATGTGATGCAGTCCATGGCGGAGGGCGAGATTCAGGTGCTGGTATGCACCACCATCATTGAAACCGGACTGGACATCCCCAACGCCAACACCCTGATCATCGAGAACGCCGACCGGTTCGGTCTGAGCCAGCTCCACCAGCTCCGCGGCCGGGTAGGGCGCTCTACCCGCCACGCCTACGCCTACTTCACCTACCGCCCGGAAAAGAATCTCACCGAGGTCGCCGAGAAGCGGCTGTCTGCCATCCGGGATTTTGCCGAATTCGGCTCCGGCTTCAAAATCGCCATGCGTGACCTGGAGATCCGGGGCGCAGGCAATCTCTTAGGCGCCGAGCAGTCCGGCCACATGTCCAGCGTGGGCTACGATATGTACCTGAAACTGCTGGACGAAGCGGTTCTGGAGGAAAAGGGCGAAGCGCCCAAGGCGCCGGAATGCACCGCCGACCTGAACGTCACCGCCAATGTGGACAAAGCCTACGTCTCCCGGGGCGAGGAACGGATGGACTTGTATCGCCGCATGGCCGCCATCCGCTCCCAGGAGGACGCCGACGACCTGCTGGACGAGATCGTCGACCGCTACGGCGAGCCGCCCAAGGGCGTGCTGAACCTCATCGACATTGCCCTACTCCGGGCAAAGGCACGGCAAGTCGGCATCAAGGACATCCGCCAGAAGTCCGGAGATGTGCTGTTCACTCTGAGCAATCTGAATTTCGAGGCCGTGGGCGCGCTGTGTTCCGACCCGGATTACAAGCAGCGGGTCACCTTCCTGGCCAGCGCCAAGGAACCGACCCTCCGCTTCAAGCTCGCCAACGGCGTGGACAGCCTGAAACAGAGCAAGCTGTTTGTGGAGCACTATACCAGCTTTTGCCAGAGTTGACCCAACTTTTTCCACTGCTGACGTCCTTGACAATCCATGCTATAATATCGGTAAACCCACTCTCCCTCAGGAAAGGAGCAGCCTATGTCTAAAGGCAAATTTTCCAACCCCCGGCCATACCGGGAAGAAGAACGTGAAATTGAAAAAAGCTTTCGCCAGCTGACCGGTCAGGAGAAGCCCGCGAAGCCGGAGGATCCGATTTTTTCCGAAGCCTCCGTTCCCGACCTGAATACCGCCGACCCGGAAGCCGCCGGTCTGATCTCCGAGGCAGACAGCCTGATTCCCGAAACGGACAGTCTGTTTTCCGAAGGGGACGCCCCGGTTTCCCACGTGGAACCGGACTTCTCCCCGGACGAGAAGGAGGAAACCCCGAAGGGCGGCGCTCCGGCCTTCCTGGATAAAATTCTTTCCTTTGTGGACAACAACCAGAAGCCCGTGATGGTGGCTTTGTGCGCCGCCGCGCTGGTTCTGATTCTCTCCCTGATCGCCATTTTCGTCGTCAACGTCTCCGGCGACCCCTACGGCAAGAAAATTCTGAACAACGTCACCGTCGCCGGTGTGAATGTAGGCGGGATGCGCAAATCCGACGCCATTACCGCCGTCCGCGCCGTCACCGACCAGACCTACACGAAGCAGGATATGGTGGTGACGCTGGGCGACACCACCTTGCAGCTGTCCCCCAGTGACACCGGCGCAAAGCTGGATGTCAAGGCCGCCGTGAACGCCGCCTACGCCTACGGCAGAACCGGCACCAAGGCCGAGCGTCAGGAAGCCTACCAGGCGTCCCTCAAGAGCAACCACATCATCGGGCTGCTGCCCTACCTGCATCTGAAGCAGGATTATATCAAGGGCGTTCTGGAGGACTACGCCGGAACCGCCGGCAGTCTGCTGACCCAGACCACCTACGCCCTGGAAGGCGACGTTCCCGAGCTTGCGACGGACAAATTCGACGAAGACCGCGCCCCCCAGCTGACGCTGGTCGTCACGATGGGGACTCCCGGCGTAAATTTCAACGTAGATGACCTGTTCAACCAGATTCTGGACGCCTACAGCATGAACGTCTTTGCCGTGGAGGCGAAGGGCGCACAGGCCGAAGGTGAACCGGATGCCGTGGATTTGCAGAAGATTTACGACGAAGTCTGTGTAAAGCCCGTGGATGCCACCGTCAACATGCAGACCTTCAAGGCCGTCCCCGGCTCCTACGGCTACGAGTTTGACCTGGTGCAGGCGCAGAAGCAGATCAGCGCCGCGCAGTACGGCGAGGTTGTCCGCATTCCCATGGAATATGTGGCGCCGGAAATTCTGGACGACGATGTCTTCTTCCGGGACGTTCTGGGCAGCACCCGCACGCCCCACTCTAACAACGCCAACCGCACCGCCAATCTGGAGCTGGCCTGTAAGGCGCTGAACGGCGTTGTGCTGAACCCCGGCGAGACCTTCTCCTTCAACGACACTTTGGGCGAGCGCACCACCGGGAAGGGCTACAAGTCCGCCCCTGCCTACTCCGGCGACGATCTGGTGAACCAGGTGGGCGGCGGCATCTGCCAGGTTTCCTCCACGCTGTATTGCAGCGCCCTGCTGGCCGATCTGGAAATCGTCTCCCGCACCAACCACGGCTTCCCCGTGAATTATATCAACTATGGGCTGGACGCCACCGTCAGCTGGCGCTCCCCCGATTTCAAGTTCCGCAACAACACCAATTACCCCATCAAGCTCGAAGCAAGCGTCAGCGGCGGCTATGTCAATGTGCAGATTCTCGGCACCGACGAGAAGGACTACTACGTTGAAATGAGCTACGTCATTTCCGAGACCTACAAGCCCGAAACGGAATATAAGGACTTCAAGCCCGACAATCCCGAGGGCTACAAGGACGGGGACGTGATTGAGGAAGGCACCACCGGATATCTGGTCAAGACGTACAAGAGCAAGTACAACAAGGCCACCGGCGTGCTGATCTCCAAGGATTTTGTCGCCAATTCCCGGTACAAGACCGTAAACAAGGTTGTCGCAAGAGTCGAAGCGGAGCCGACGACAGAACCTACCACGGTACCTACGACCCCCTCCACCGAACCTACCACCGCACCCACAACACCGCCCACTGTGGCGCCTACGACGCCATCCACCGAGCCCCCCACCACCAGCACGCCGGAACCCAGCGGAGAATCCGGCGGCGAATAACGAACAATAGCATACGCAAAGGGCGTGACCTTCCCCGGTCACGCCCTTTGTTACTGCTTTCTGATGTAGTTGTGAACCTGCCAGAACAGACTCAGTGCCGTCAGGATGTCATGGGCTTCCCACTGCGCACTTCTTCCGTCGAATGTCCCCTTCCACGGGAAATCGTCCGGTGCGTCGAAAAAATGGTCTTCCGTCAAGTTGAGCTTGCAGACATATCTGTCCGAAGGCGGAAAGGCCGTCTTGCTTTCGTAGTCCCTAAGTGCTTTCCTGACCCCCGCGTATATCAGGGGGTACGTATCTTCCGGCAGGGGTTCCCAATGCTTTGCCTTGTCCTTTACCGTGATGCAGGAAACCTCAGGCGACAATTCCAGCGCTTCTTTGTGAGACGCCGCGCAGCCGATATTGGCAATATAGGGAACGCCGGAGAAGCACATGACGCTTTCTCCGATTTCCGCCACGTGGATGCCGTTGATGAAAAACGACTCGATGGGCGGCGTGTGAATCGTGTGGGGAAAATAAGCGTTTGCTTCCTCGTTTCTCGCGTGCTGCCCCACCGTTATGATCCCGTAAGGCTCCATTGCCGCCTGTCCGCGAATCCTGTCCCACAGCGTTTCCCGGTTGGGCAAATCAAAGACGCGGACACAGGCAGGCAGCTTGTCCAGCTCGACATTTGACTCTGTGCATCCCGCAAAATGCATATCGTACAGCAGAATATCGTCGATTCCGGCATCGACTGCGGCATTGCACACAGCCAGAACGTCGCTGGTAATGCAGGATCTGCCATAGGCTCTCCACAATTTGTACTGGGGATACCGTTCCTCATGCCGGCAGGCTTCCCTGTTGGCGTCGAAAATCCCGCTTGCCCCCTCCATATCCGCAATCACGATCAGCTGCTTCATATCCGGCATCTCCCAAAGTTTTTCACATTTTATCACATAACGGCCGAAAACGCAAGCGCCGCCCGGTTTCCGGTCTTGCATTTGCCGAGAAATGCTGTATAATGAGAAAAATGCAGTTTCCGTTTTGCACCGACTTTTTTCAGGAGGAAAATCCATGTCAAAAGGCCATTTTTCCGCGGATTCCCCGCAAAAAAGCGTTTCTTCCCGCCGAATGATCACGGTAGCCGTGATCTGCGTGCTGGTTCCGGCGCTGGCGGCGGTGGGCTTCTTCTTTGTCCGTCCCGCCCTTGACCCCTATCATTGCCGGATGGCCGACGGCGTTTCCGCCGCCGGAGTGGATGTTGGGGGCATGACCAAGGGAGAAGCCGGAAAAGCCCTCCAGGCGGCTCTGGACGAGACGCTGTACCGGGAAAATCTGACGGTGGCACTGCCCATGGAATCCCTTTCCCTCTCCCCCGCCGACACCGGCGTTCAGGCGGACGTCCGCGCCGCCGTGAACGACGCCTACCGCATGGGTCGCTCCGACGATTCGCTTCCCGGCGATGTGGATTTGCGCCCCTATCTGAGCGTAAACTCCGAATTTATCCGCACCGCGCTGGAAAGCTATGCCGGCACGTTTGACACCGAATTCAGCGATTCCCGCTACGCCCTCGTTGGCGACGCCCCCGATCTCGGCACGGAAAATCACGACCCTGACGCCCCCTGTCAGACGCTGGAGCTGACCGTGGGCGTTCCCGAGGCGCACCTGGATGTGGACAGCGCCTATGAGCAGATTCTGGGGGTCTACGGTCAGGCGGTGGCCGCCTGCCGGGCGGAGGAATACCGCGTCACCGTGGACATCCCTGCGGAATCCGCCCCCGCGGAGCTGGACTTGGATGCCATTTACGATGAAAT
>CAKTKX010000095.1 GCA_934572365.1 uncultured Oscillospiraceae bacterium | reverse complement strand
AAATCCTTCATAAAGCCGCAGTTATCCGCCATCATTTCCGTGCTGCCCATGCCGGACAGAACCATCCGGATGCCGGGGAAGCTGGCGGCGAAGCGAATGGCATAGCTGGCGTTGGAGCCGCCGTGAAGCGCGTCCAGAACCTTCTGGGCATCCTCCGGCAGATTCACCAGAGAACCGCCTTTCACCGGCTCCATGACAATGACGGGCTTGCCGTGCTTGCGGCAGACCTCATAGCACTTCCGGGACTCCACGGAGGGATCCTCGTAATCGACGTAGTTGAACTGAATCTGGACGACCTCGATCTGGGGATACTCGGTGAGAATCTGATCCAGAACCTCGGCCTTGTCGTGGAAGGAAATGCCGAAATGGCGGATTTTCCCCTCGTCCCGAAGCGCCATGACCGTTTCGTAGGCGTGAATCTGCTTGTATCGTGCAAACAAGTCCTTATTCTGGGCGTGCATCAGGTAGAAATCGAAATAATCCACGCCGCAGGCTTCCAGCTGCTTCTGTAAGAAGGGACGGATGTCCTCATTTTTCTCGATGTAGTGGCCGGACAGCTTGTTGGTCAGAATGTACTTTTCCCGGGGATAGCGGGAGGTCAGGCACTTTTTCAGCGCGATCTCGCTCTGGCCGTCGATGTAGCCGTGGGCGGTGTCAAAATAGTTGAAGCCGTTTGCAAGAAACATGTCAACCATTTTGCTGGTTTCCTCAAAGTCCGCTTCCTCGCCCTTCATGGGAAGGCGCATACAGCCGAAACCGAAATTTTTCTTTACTTCGTCAAAACAGGATTGCATGTCTGGATTCCTCCTTGATTTTCCGTTTTTTCACACACGCTACTAGTATAACATCTGGTAGTAACAATCGGTCAATTGGCAGTTTCAACAAATATTGCGGTGCGCTTTCTACACGGCTTGCCCGTTCCGGGCAATTTTACGGATCAGACCTTCGTGCATGACCACCATGAACAACAGAAGTACCAGCAGATACACAGGCAGCAGCGAAACGGAAATGTGCTGGGCGAGCAGACCGAACAGGGGCGGCATCAGGCAGGTACCCACGTAGGCACAGGCCATCTGAACGCCGATGATGGCCTGAGACTTGTCCGCGCCGAAATGCGCCGGGGTGGAGTGGATAACGCAGGGGTAGATCGGCGCGCAGCCCAGGCCGATGACCACAAAGCCAACCAGGGACGCGGTCGCTCCCAGGGGCAGAAACAGGATGACCACGCCGCACCCAATCAGCCCCTGCCCAAGGCGAATCATTTGCGTGTCGTTCAGCTTCATGGTGACAAAGCCGCTGATCGCCCGGCCGATGGTGATGCCGATGAAGAACATGCTGGCAAAGGCGGCGGCGGTCTCCGGGGAGACGCCCTTATGGAGCGTCAGATAGCTGCTTGCCCACAGTCCGGCGGTCTGCTCCACGGCGCAGTAGCAGAAAAAGCAGGCAAGAACCTCTTTTACGCCGGGAATTCTCAGAATTTCCTTCAGGGAGAGGGCAGCCGCTTCCGTTTCATTTCCCGATTCGTCCGTGACCTTGGGACGCTGCTTCCAAAGAGGCAGGCTGAAAATCAGCACGGCGGTCAGCACCATCTGAATCACGGAGATGGTGCGATAGCCCAGATTCCAGGTTCCGCCGCCGGTCATGACGTAGCCCATGATGTACGGGCCGGAGGCAGCGCCCACGCCCCACATGCAGTGCAGCCAGCTCATGTGCCTGCTCTTGTAGTGCAGCGCCACGTAGTTATTCAGAGAAGCGTCCACGCTCCCCGCGCCCAGCCCGTAGGGAACCGCCCACAGGCAGAGCTGCCAGAAGGCGCTGCTGACGGAAAATCCCCAGAGCGCCACGGCGGTCATGGCCACGCTGATGGCCGTGACCTTCCCAGTGCCCAGCCGTCGGGTCAGCCGGTCGCTTTGCAGGCTGGAAACGACGGTTCCCACGGCAATGATCATGGAAATGATCCCGGCATAGGAGACCGGCACACCCAGCTGGGGATACATGGTCGGCCACGCGGAGCCGAGCAGGGAATCCGGCAGTCCCAAGCTGATGAAGGACAGATAAATGATGACGAGCAAAAGCTGAAACATGGTAAAAACCTCACGGATTTCTATTTTTTGAATACGGTTCCGGTAGATTCAGAAATGGCTCATTTTCTGAGATTCCGAATCAACATACTGAAATCTCGGCCCATGGTAGCCGTCCCGGTCTACGGTTTCGCTCCACATGGCGGCGGGGCGCACCCACAGGCCGTGCTCGCCGTACAGTGCGCGGTAGACCACCATCGGCTCCCGGGTCTCCGAGTGGAGGGCGGTTCCGATCACTTCATAGAAATTGCCCTTGAAATGCCGGTACAGGCCGGTTTGGATGTCCATAGAGTCCCTCCTAGGGAAACGCGCCGGAGAAAATCTCCGGCGCGCAATGTCGTATTTCCAGTTTCCTTACCCTGCCTTGGGAACGTTGCCGCCTCTTGCGGTCATGTCCACGACCATGTTGGGATCGAACAGACCTCTGTCGGTGAACCGCTCCTTGTACCAGACCATGGTCTCACCGGTGACCATCAGACGCTTCTGACGGACGTAGGTGTTATTCACCTCGGTACTGGGATCCTTGCTGTTGGAAATGAAGTAGCGGAAACCGGTCTGATACATGACGTTGAAGGACGCGCCGGTGTAGTCGGAAAGATCGCTGGCCTGAGCAAAGACAAAGGTGTCAATGTTGCCGATGATGGGCGTGATCTGCTGTGTCCAGCTTTGCAGGTCGGCGGTAATGCCTGCGGAGTTCATATCCCGGTACTTGCCGTTTTCGTAGGTGTAGCAAGCCAGACGGTAGCCCTTGGCCTTCAGCGCTTCCACGATGGCGATGGCGCCGGCCTTCTCCTGCTCATAGAAGTCGTTGCCCTTGGTGCTGACGTAGGAGGTGTTGCAGCGGTAGCCGAAGATACCCTGGCTGCCGGTCACGGCCAGAATGGCGCGGGCGCCGCGGTAGGAGAAGTCGGGATGGGCTTTGATGAAGTCCTCCAGAATGGGGACAAAATCGTAATTGCCGGTCAGGGTATTGTTGCTGCTGTCGATGTACTCGGCCTTGATATCGCCGCTTTCATCCAGAACCAGCTTGTTGGCAAAGCCTGCGCCGCCTGCGTCGGCCACGCCGTCGTTGTTGCTGTCGACCATGTACTCAAAGTAGTTGACCATGGTTTCGGTGAGCATAACGGGCTTCTTCCCCTGGGGGAGGAAGATGGATTTGGCCTCGTACTGATCGGTGCCGGAAACGGTCTGCCCGACGCTTACGAAGTCGTCAAAGTCCACCAGTACGTAGTTGTTGGCGTAAAGCTGCTCCAGAATCTTGGAGAACTCGTCGATGGTGACAAAGTTCTGATTGTACTTTCCGCCCAGATCCTTATCGTTGAAGGCGCGGGCGGGATCGGCGATCAGCACGTGGAAGCTGAGGTTGGGAATCTGGGAATAATCCTTGTACTCAACCAGAGAATTCATTGCGTTGACGTACTCCGCGCGCTTTGTGCTCATATCGGGGTAGTTGGCGATATCCGCGAAGGAATCCAGCTTCTCAATGGCACCCTCATAATCATAGTTGGCGGCCATCTCGGCGGCCTCGTCCATGATTCGCTGATATTCCTCCTCCGCCGCCTGGGCGCTGCTGATGGAGGCTTCGATCTCGTTCTTTTTGATGGCGTCGTTGACCCGCTTCTGCTCGATGGCATTGGAAATCGCGCCGATGACGAAGGAGAGAATCAGAATCAGACACACGCAGGCAATCAAGGGAGGCAGATAGACCTCCTTGAAGATCTGCGACTTGGTCTTTCTGCGCCGACGACGGGGATTATTGGGGTCGGCGGGGGCTTCCAGTGCTTCCTTGCTCGTCAGAGGAGCAAAGTAGAGGTCATACAGCTTGGTGAAGACGTTGGGCTTTGCTTCCTTCGGCTCCTTGGGCTTGCGCTCACGGGGGGGCTTGGGGGCCTTTTCGGGCTTTTCCGCCCGCCGACGGGCAGGCTTGTCCTCGTCATCCTCCTCGGGATAATCGTCCTCTTCCTCCGGCTCGTCCTGGAAATCGGAATCGTCCTCGGGCGCAGCCTGGGGCTGCTCAGACGCATCATCCTCCAGGAAATCGGACATGTCAAAGTCCGGGTCGTCATCCTTCTTGTCGCTGCCGAAGTCGTCATGCTCCTGGGAATTGCGGCGGACGGCCTTGGGGGACAGAATATCGTCCAGGTCGAGATCGTCAACGGTCTCGTCGGAATCCTCGTCCAGACCCAGACCGCTGAGATCCAGCTCGTCATCGTACCCGTCGGAGACCGTTTCCTCCGGCTTGTCGCCGGAAGGCACGTCGTCAAACTCGGAAAGATCTATATCTGCGCCGTCTTCGCCGTCCAAAAATGCCTTGGGGTCGAAGTCGTCATCATCGAAATGGAAATCCATGTCGAAATCGTCCTTAGCCATAGTTCATCCCTGCCTTTATGGTATAGTCAATGATATTCTACCATCGACAAAGAAAAAAAGCAAGGGAAATTGGAAGAAAAGCTAAAAAAAGAGAAATCGGTCGATTCCCCGGCGCTTTTCCCGATCAGGCAAATGCACGGACTCCCCGCTGTTTTTGGGGGAAGCCCGTGCATGGAAAAATCGGTAAAATTATACGTAGCGAACGGAAATTTCGCCGAAGCTGACATCACAGCTGACGCGAATGGCGTCCACCGCGTCGTCGCTGGGAGTGCCGGAAATCTCCACGCTTGCAAAAGCGGTGCTGTTGCTGGGCTCCACCCGGAACCGGCTGGGGACGATCAGCTCCAGCTCGCCGAAGGCGCAGTTCAGGGAAATGGCACAGTCCGGGGAAAGCTGCTCGCATTTTTGAAGATCGACGGACATTTCTCCGAAGCTCACGTCCGCGCTGCCGCCGGACAGGGTGGGCAGGGGGATCACATAGTGGTTTTCGCCGAACACCGTGGCGCAGTCAAAGCTGTCGCCGGTGCAGGTGCAGTGCTCCCTTTTGGAGCCGCCTTTTCCGGAGCGGTTGAAGGAAAAAACGTCCTTTTTCGGCTTACGGATGGTGTCCACCAGCAGACTGCCGCCGAACAGCAGCAGAAAAACGGGCAGAAGAAATTCCCGTCCCAGGCGGAAGGGGGCAAAGTTCAGGTTGCTCAGCAGAAAATACAATCCAAACAGGGAACAGCCCAGCCGGAAGAAGGAAAACCGGGGGAACAGTCCGAAAATGCCGAACACCAACAGTGCCGACGGCCAGAGCACATCCCAGAGTTTTGCGTGAAAGCTTAGGAAATAGGACGCCAGCATAATGCCGCCCACCAGCAAAATCCAGACGGCCAGGCCGATGCTCCCTTTTTTCCCGCCGTCCCAGGACAGTTCCCAGCTTCCGTCCGGGTGGATATGTACGCCGTTTTCTTCTGTGTCCGCCGGTACGATCTCAGCGGAGTGAACCTCTTTCCGTTCAATTCCCAGCAGCTCATCGGTGGAGATGCCGAAAATCTCCGCCAGCTTTGGCAGCGCACCGATGTCCGGGCAGGACTGGTCGTTTTCCCATTTGCTCACGGCTTGGGCGGTGACGCCCATCCGCTCCGCAAGGGCGTCCTGGGTCAGTCCCAGACGCTTGCGGTGGAAGACGATGCGCTTTCCCAATGTTTCTTCCATATTCTATCGTTCTCCTTTTCCTTAAATGAAGTACATGGCAGGGCGTATTGCCTTGCCGGAAGGGTATCCGTCGTTGCAACTGCCTATATCATGCCATAACCGGGACGAAAAAGCTATAAAATGTTCGTTAATATGG
>CAKTKX010000094.1 GCA_934572365.1 uncultured Oscillospiraceae bacterium | reverse complement strand
AACGGCTACAAGGCCTACGGCCCCGACGGCTGCCAGATGACAGACGATGCCGCCGCCGTGGTGTACGCGGAAATTCAGAAAACCGACATTCTCACCGGCGCGAAGATGATGTCCTTTGAAGACGGCATCGCTCAGGGTCTGATCGAATACGTGGGCGAGGACTGCAAGGAGGCGCTGTACAGCGCCATCGAAGCCTGCGCCGTCCGCCCCGGCATCTGCAAAACCGCCGGGCTGAAGCTGGTGTACTCCCCCCTGAACGGCTCCGGCCTGGTGCCGGTCACCCGGGTGCTTCACGATATCGGCATCGACGACATCACCATCGTCCCCGAGCAGAAGTACCCCGACGGCAACTTCCCCACCTGCCCCTATCCCAACCCGGAAATTTTCGAGGCGCTGCGGCTGGGTCTGGAGCTGGCCGAGAAGACCGGCGCCGATCTGATGCTGGCCACCGACCCCGACGCCGACCGGGTGGGCATCGCCATTCGCTGCCCCGACGGCTCCTACGAGCTGGTCTCCGGCAACGAGGTGGGCGTGCTGCTGCTGGACTACATCTGCCAGGGTCGCATGGAAAAGGGTACCATGCCCAAGCGGCCCGTGGCGGTGAAGTCTCTGGTGTCCACCCCTCTGGCGGACATCGTGGCCGCAAATTACGGAGTGGAAATGCGCAGCGTGCTCACCGGCTTTAAGTGGATCGGCGATCAGATCGCCAAGCTGGAAGCCGCCGGTGAGGTAGATCGCTTCATTCTGGGCTTTGAGGAATCCTACGGGTATCTCGCAGGCCCCTATGTCCGGGACAAGGATGCCATCATCGGCTCCATGCTGATCTGCGAAATGGCCGCCTATTATCGCTCCATCGGCTCCTCCATCAAGGCGCGGCTGGAAGCCATTTACGCCAAATACGGCCGGTATCTGAACAAGGTGAACTCCTTCGAGTTCCCCGGTCTGTCCGGCATGGACAAAATGGCCAAAATCATGGCCTCCCTGCGGAAGACCCCCCCGGTGGAACTGGGCGGCTACAAGGTGACCAAGATCACCGACTACCAGGACACCGGGAAGACCGGCCTGCCCGCCGCCAACGTGCTGGTGTACCGTCTGGAAGGCGGCGCCACGGTCATCGTCCGCCCCTCCGGCACCGAGCCGAAGATCAAGACCTACTTTACCACCCTGGGCAAAACTCTGGCGGAGGCCGAGGCACAGGAAAAGGTTCTCGCCAACGCGTTGAAGCCCATTCTGGCGTAATCATATGCAGAAAAGGCAAGCCGTTTTTCGGCTTGCCTTTTCTTATGTTTGTGGAAAGGTGTTACCTGGTTTTCAGGTGTTCCCGAATCAGGCTTCCCATTTCGGTACATCCCACCCGAATGCAGCCTGCGGGGTCGGCGGGAAGGATGTCTGCCGTGCGATAGCCCTCGTCCAGAACGGCAGACACCGCGTTTTCGATGGCGTCCGCTTCCTCGGCCATGTCGAAGGAGTAGCGCAGCATCATGGCGGCGGCCAGAATGGTGCCGATGGGGTTGGCAATGTCCCTGCCAGCAATATCCGGGGCGGAGCCGTGAATCGGCTCGTACAGGCCGCAGCCGGTGCTGCCCAGGGAGGACGACGGGATCATGCCGATGGAACCGGTGATCATGGAGGCTTCGTCGGACAGGATGTCGCCGAACATGTTCTCCGTCACAATGACATCAAACTGACTGGGGTCTTTCACGATCTGCATGGCGCAGTTGTCCACCAGCATGTCGGTCAGTGCGACGTCGGGATACTCCTCCGCCAGCTCGTGCATGACCTTCTTCCAGAGCCGGGAGGAATCGAGAACGTTGCTCTTTTCCACACTGCACAGCCTTCCGCGCCGCTTCCGGGCGGTTTCAAAGCCGATGCGGCCAATGCGCCGGATCTCGCTTTCGCAGTAGCGAAGCTCGTCCACGGCCACCGTCTCCCCGTTTTCGGCGATGGTTTCGTGCTTGCCGAAGTAAATGCCGCCGATCAGCTCTCTTACAATGATAAAGTCAATGCCCTTTTCCACGATCTGGGGCTTCAGCGGCGAGGCCGAGGCCAGCTGCGGCCAGATTTTCGCGGGGCGGTTGTTGCTGTAAACGCCCATACCGGCGCGCAGGCGCAGAAGTCCCTTTTCCGGGCGCAGATTTCCCGGAACGTCGTTCCACTTAGTGCCGCCCACCGCGCCCAGAAGAACGCTGTCGGAAGCAAGGCACTTTTCCAGCATTTCCCGGGGCAGCGGGTCGCCGAACCTGTCGATGGCGCAGCCGCCCATGTCCACGTCGATGTAGGAAAAGGTATGTCCGTACAGTTCCGCAGTCCTGTCAAGAACCCCCACGGCCTGCGCCACGATCTCGGGGCCAATGCCGTCGCCGCGGATCACCGCAATTTTCTTGTTCATGGTGTCACACCTCTTTCAGGGAAGCGAGCAGCCCGCCCTTTTGAATAATGTTCTGGATAAAGTCCGGGAAAGGTTCCGCCTGATAGATTTTCCCGGTGGTGGAATCGGTGATGACGCCGGTGTCAAAGTCCACAGCCACCGCGTCTCCCGGCCGGATCTCCTCCGCCGCCGCTTCACATTCCAGAATAGGAAGGCCGATGTTGATGGCATTCCGGTAAAAAATCCTGGCGAAGGACTTGGCAATGACGCAGCCGGTGCCGCAGGTTTTGATAACCAGAGGCGCATGCTCCCGGGAGGAGCCGCAGCCGAAATTCCATCCGGCCACTATAATGTCGTCTTTTGCCACTTTTGCAACAAAGGTGGCGTCAATATCCTCCATGCAGTGCTTGGCAAGCTCGTTTGCGTCGGCGGTGTTCAGATACCGGGCGGGGATGATGACGTCGGTGTCCACGTTGTCGCCGTATTTGAATACATGTCCCTGGGTTTTCATGTTCAGACCTCCTTGGGTGCGGTAATATAGCCGGTAATGGCGGAAGACGCGGCGGTTGCCGGGCTGGCGAGGTAAACCTCGCTGTCCACGTGACCCATGCGGCCGACAAAATTCCGGTTTGTGGTGGCAACACACCGCTCCCCCGCGGCAAGAATTCCCATGTAGCCGCCAAGGCAGGGGCCGCAGGTGGGAGTCGAGACGACGGCGCCCGCGTCGATGAACGCCGTGACATAGCCCCGCTGGACGCACTCGCGGTAGATCGCCATGGTGGCGGGGATGATGATGCAGCGCACGCCGCCCGCAACCTGCCTGCCATTGAGAATGCGGTAGGCCGTCTCCATGTCCTCCATCCGGCCGTTGGTACAGCTGCCGATGACCACCTGGTCGATTTTGATGTCCCCCAGCTCCGCCGCCGGATGGGTATTTTCGGGCAGATGGGGACAGGCGACGGTGGGAACGATTTTGGTCAGGTCAATTTTTATGGTTTTCTCGTACTCCGCGTCCGGGTCGGCGGCAAATTCCCTGGGCGTCCGCTCACAGCGGTTCTCCATATAGCGCCGGGTCACGTCGTCCACGGGGAAAATGCCGTTTTTGGCACCGGCCTCAATGGCCATGTTGCAGATGCACAGCCGGTCGTCCATGGACAGCGATTTGACCCCATCCCCCGTGAACTCCATGCTCTTGTACAGCGCGCCGTCCACGCCGATCATGCCGATGATGGTAAGAATCACGTCCTTGCCGCTGCACATAGGGGGCAGCGCGCCGGTCAGCTCGAAACGGATGGCAGAGGGAACCTTAAACCAGGCCGTTCCCGTTGCCATGCCCGCCGCCATGTCGGTGCTGCCCACGCCGGTGGAAAACGCCCCCAGCGCGCCGTAGGTGCAGGTGTGGGAATCCGCGCCGATGATGCAGTCCCCGGCGGTGACCAGCCCCTGCTCCGGGAGAAGGGCATGCTCAATGCCCATTTTGCCCACGTCGTAAAAATGGCTGACGCAGTGGCTGCACGCGAATTCCCGGCACTGCTTGCTCTGCTGCGCCGCCTTGATGTCCTTGTTGGGGACGAAGTGGTCAAGGACGATGGCGATTTTGTCCTTGTCGAACACCTGGGAAAAGCCGTTTTTCGTAAACTCGTTGATGGCCACCGGGGTGGTGATGTCGTTGCCCAAAACAAGATCCAGCTTTGCCCGGATGAGCTGCCCCACCGTGACGGATTCCAGCCCCGCGTGGGCGGCGAGGATCTTCTGTGTCATTGTCATTCCCATAATTTACAAAACCTCCCATTCAATATTCAGGCAGTCATGTTGTTGTAAGCGCCGATCAGGGCGTAAATGCTCGCTTTGATGATGTCGGTGTCCGTACCGGCGCCCCAGCTCATATTCCCGGCGGCGTCCTCCAGCCCGATGTAGGCCGCGGCGGTGGAGCCGGAATTGCGCTCCTGCACGCTGTGTTCGGTGTAGACCTTCAGGGTGTAATCCTTGCCGGTATATTGCTTCAAGGCGTTGCTCACCGCATCCAGAGAGCCGTTTCCACTGGCGTGGAGGGTGGTTTTCCGTCCGTGGCGGAGGAAGGTGACCTCCGCGTCCACGCCGCCGTCCTTCTGCGCAAAGGACATGTGGGAAATCGACAGAGGGTGGTTCACGTTCAGGTAGCAGTCCATGAAGATCGCCAGTACATCCTCGCTTTTCAGCTCCCGGTGGTCATGGTCGGAGACGCTCTTGCACTGGTAGCTTAAGTGTTCACGCATCTTCGGCGGCAGGATATAGCCGTAATTCTGCTCCAGCAGATAGCCGATGCCGCCCTTGCCGCTCTGGGAATTGACCCGGATGACGTCGGCGTCGTAGGTGCGGCTGATGTCCTGAGGGTCGACCGGCAGATACGGCACCGTCCAGCGGTGCAGCATTTTCTCCTTCCGCCAGGTCATGCCCTTGGCGATGGCGTCCTGATGGGAGCCGGAGAAGGCGGCAAACACCAGAGCTCCCGCGTAGGGCGTCCGCTCGTAGACGTGCATCCGGGTGCACTGCTCGTAGGTCTTGCAAATGGACGGCATGTCGGAAAAGTCCAGCTTCGGATCAACACCGTGGGAATACATGTTCATGGCCAGGGTGATGATGTCCACATTGCCGGTGCGCTCACCATTTCCGAAGAGCGTCCCCTCTACCCTGTCCGCTCCGGCCAGCAGCGCCAGCTCCGTATCCGCTACGCCGGTTCCCCGGTCGTTGTGGGGGTGCAGGGAAACAGTCACATGCTCCCGGTATTTGAGGTTTTCGCTCATGTATTCCACCTGGCTGGCATACACATGGGGCATACTCATTTCCACGGTCACCGGCAGGTTGATGATGACGTTGTTGCTTTCGCTGGGCTCCAGCACGTCCAGAACGGCGTTGCACACCTCCAGCGCGTATTCCGGCTCGGTGCCGGTGAAGCTCTCCGGGGAATACTCGAAGCGGAAATTGCCCTCGTATTCCGACGCCAGCTTTTTTACCAGCTTCGCGCCTTCCACGGCGATCTGCTTGATCTCTTCCTTGCTCTTGCGGAACACCTGCTCCCGCTGGGCGACGCTCACGGAATTGTAGAAATGGATGATGGCGCTGGGCGCGCCCTTGCAGGCTTCAAAGGTCTTGCGGATGATATGCTCCCGGCACTGGGTCAGCACCTGCACCGAGACGTCCTTCGGGATCATGTTGTTCTCGATCAAAGTCCGCAGGAATTCATACTCCGTCTCGGAGGCGGCGGGGAAGCCCACCTCGATTTCCTTAAAGCCCAGGCGCAGCAGCAAATGGTAAAATTCCAGCTTCTCTTCCAGGCTCATGGGGATCACCAGGCTCTGGTTGCCGTCCCGCAGGTCAACGCTGCACCACCGGGGGGCTTTTTCGATATGGTCTTTGTGCACCCATTTGTAATGGTCGCCGGGGGCGGGGTAATAGCCGATCGC
>CAKTKX010000093.1 GCA_934572365.1 uncultured Oscillospiraceae bacterium | reverse complement strand
GCCTACGTGCAGGAAGTACAGACCCTCGGGTGTCTGGTACAGATCTTCCTCGTAACCGGCGGGATCGCCCAGCTGGCCGTAGGAGTAGGCCTTGATCAGCGTAGCGGTCTCGGTGTCGTATGTTTTCTTGCAGATGACCTTTTTCATGGAACGAACCTCCTTTACTGTTGAACTCCATACGACTGATATTATACATTTTTATATCCAGGAATCAAGTGTATATTCCAATATATTACAACTTTTTCAAAAAGATTGGAAGATATTCTGTTTTTTACAAAGGGTGATACGGCTTCTCTATGTGCAGATTGCACAATAAAATTTCCTGATTCTGGAAACGTTTCACGCTTGCTCACAGCCCGATTCGGTAGTATAATGGGACGAAAAAGGAGGCGGAGGAATGAAGGACTTCCCGTGTTTCGCAACAGACGACGGCGTGGCCAGCCTGATTTTGAAGGAAATTCCCTATCGTCAGGAAGCCTATATCCGCTTCCGGGACGTGCAGCCGGGGCGGCTTGCGCCCTTTCTGGAGGAATGCGTTTCCTTTTGCCGCATGGCCGGGGCGGAGAAAATCTATGCCCAGGGTCACGGAGATCTGGCGCGTTACCCCCTCCACGCCGCCGTGTATGAAATGCGGGGCAAGGCGTGGGTGGACAGGGAACTGATGGAAAACATTTTTCCGGTGACGGAAACCACGGCGGAAATATGGCGTAAGCTCTGCAATGAACGAATGCGCGGCGTTGACTGCGCCGCTACCCAGACCGCCGCGGACGAAAAGGAAATTCTGGAATCCGGCGGTGCGTATTTTGTCCACAGCGCCGGGGAACTTCTGGGCATTGGCTGGATGAAGGACACCGAGCTTCTGGCGGTGTGTTCCGTGAAACCCGGGGCAGGGGAACGGGTGATGCACACGCTCATGTCCCTGGTGGAGGGGGCAGGAATGACGCTGGAAGTCGCGTCCACCAATTTAAGAGCCATCCGCCTGTACGAAAAGCTGGGCTTTCTGCGAACGGCGGAGAAGGTGCGCTGGTATCGGGTAGGGTAGCGGAAACTGTACAGGAAAAATACTTGACAGGCAGAAAAGTCTGTGCTATAATACCCGACAGTCAAGGAAATGTACTTGACACAGGAGGTTCTGAATGGACGCACTGGAGATGTCGCTTCTGTATGACTATTACGGTGGATTGCTGACAGGTAAACAGAGGCAATGCTTTGATCTGCGCTACAATCAGGATCTTTCTCTGGGCGAGATTGCCCAGGTGATGGGCGTGAGCCGTCAGGCCGTGAACGATAACCTGGCGCGGACAGAAGCGCTTCTCCGGAAAATGGAGAGCAGCATCGGCTGCGTCGGCCGGGATCTTAAGAACCGGCAGGCGCTGCGGACGATCCTGGACGCTGCGGAACGCCTGAAAACGTACCCGGATGAAACCGTTTCAGCCCTGGCAGGGGAGATCATCGAAGCTGCCCAGGACTTTGAGGAGTAAAGTATGGCATTTGAAGGCTTAACCGAAAAGATTTCCGCGACCTTCAAAAAACTGCGCGGCAAGGGACGCCTGAAAGAGGCGGACGTGAAGGAGGCCATGCGGGAAATTCGCATGGCGCTGCTGGAAGCGGACGTCAGCTACAAGGTGGTCAAGGATTTTACCAAATCCGTCACCGAGCGTTGCGTCGGCGCAGACGTTCTGGAGTCCCTGACCCCTGCCCAGATGATCGTGAAGATCGTCAACGAGGAGCTTTGCAAGCTCATGGGCAGCGACACCAAGCATATCAATATCAATCCCAACGGCCCCACGGTGGTCATGCTGGTGGGCTTGCAGGGCGCGGGTAAAACCACCAACGGCAGCAAGCTGGCCGGACTGATGAAGCGGCAGGGGAAGAACCCGCTGCTGGTCGCCTGCGACATTTACCGTCCCGCCGCCATTCAGCAGTTGAAGGTCTGCGGCGAAAAGCTGGGCATCCCGGTGTTTGAAAAGGGAACCCAGGACCCGGTGCAGACGGCGAAAGAGGCCGTCCTCTACGCCCGCCAGCACGGCCACGACATGGTGTTTCTGGACACCGCCGGCCGCCTGCACGTGGATGAGGCACTGATGAATGAGCTGAAAAACATCAAAGCCACCGTCAAGCCCGACGAAATTATGCTGGTCGTGGACGCCATGACCGGTCAGGACGCGGTCAACGCTGCTCAGAGCTTCAACGAGTGGTTGGATATCGACTCCGTGATGCTGTCCAAGCTGGACGGCGACGCAAGAGGCGGCGCGGCGCTTTCCGTCCGTGCCATCACCGGAAAGCCCATTAAGTTCGCCGGTATCGGCGAAAAGCTGGAGGACATCGAGCCGTTCCATCCCGACCGGATGGCCAGCCGTATTCTGGGCATGGGCGATGTGCTGACCCTCATCGAGAAGGCGGAGAAGGCGTATGACGCCAAGAAGGCCGCCGAGATGGAGGAGAAGCTGAAATCCAACCGCTTCACCCTCCAGGACTTCTACGACCAGATGGTGCAGATGAAGTCCATGGGCTCCATGGAGGAAATCCTCGCCCAGATGCCTGGCGGCGGAAACCTCAAGGGCGTCAAGCTGGACGAAAAGGCCATGGCGCATACCGAAGCCATCATCCTGTCCATGACCCCCAAGGAGCGGGAAAAGCCCGAGATCATCGGCGCAAGCCGGAAAAAACGCATTGCCGCGGGCGCTGGCCTGAAGGTAGAGGACGTGAACCGTCTGCTTAAGTCCTTTGAGCAGATGCGCAAGCTGATCAAGCAGTTCTCCGGTCCCGGTGCGGGAAAGAAAATGAAGCGCATGGGCCGCATGGGCGGCTTTGGCGGCTTCCCCGGCTTCTGAGCCGGTCGTGTAATTCCGTTCGCTGTAAGCAAATTTGCTTTGCGATATAGATTTTAGAGATTATTTATGGAGGTGAAACTCTCATGGTTAAGATCAGACTGAGAAGAATGGGCGCGAAGAAGGCTCCTTATTACCGGATTGTTGTCGCTGACTCCCGTTCTCCCCGTGATGGCCGCTGCATTGAGGAGATTGGAACTTACAATCCTCTGACCCAGCCCGCTACCATCACCGTCGATGCCGAGAAGGCTCAGGCATGGATCAAGAACGGCGCTCAGCCCACTGACACCGTCCGCGGCCTGCTGAAGAACGCCGGCGTGCTGTAAGATCCGCAAAGGAGAATTCCGCAATGAAAGAACTTTTGCTGTATATGGCAAAGAATCTGGTGGATGATCCTGATGCCGTCACCGTAACCGAAACCTCTGACGAGGAAGGGAAGGTGCTGGAGCTGCGTGTCGCCGAGGGCGACATGGGCAAGGTGATCGGCCGCCAGGGACGGATCGCCAAGGAGATCCGCACCATTATTAAGACTGTAGCCCAGCGCACAGGCGAGAAGGTCACGGTCGAGATCGTGGATTAAACGAGGATGCGTGACATTTGTCACGCATTTTTCGTTGTTCCGGCTGCTTGCCGGGATGCTGACATGAGATTATCTGCTCAATTGAGCGGTTAGGGGAGAATTGAAATGAAACTTCCATATATTGAAGCCGGTGAGATCGTCACCACCCACGGCGTCCGGGGAGAGGTGAAAGTCCTTTCCTGGCTGGACAGCCCGGAAATGCTCTGCGAATTTGACCGCTGCCGGATAAGCGGCAGGGAATACGTCATGGATTCCGTTCGGGTGCAGAAGACCTGCAATCTGGTCAAGCTCCGGGGCGTTGACACCATGGAGGACGCCCAGAAGCTCCGTGGGAAAACCATGGAGCTGTACCGGGAGGACATCTCCGACGAGCTGATCTTCGCCGCCGAGCTCGTGGACGTGGAGGTCTTCGCGGACGGCGCGTGCATCGGCAAGATCAAAGAGGTGCTTGACTACCCCGGCAACAGCGTGTACGTGGTGCAGGGGGAGCGGGAGTACCTGATTCCCGCGGTGAAGGAATTCATTCTTTCCACCGATCTGGAGAAAAACCAGATGCAGGTGAAGCTGTTGAAGGGAATGGCAAGCGATGAGGATTGACATTCTGACGCTGTTTCCCGACACGCTGGGGGATGTGCTTTCCGAAAGCATTCTGGGGCGCGCGCAGGAGCGGGGATATATTTCCATCGAAGCCCACCAGATACGGGACTACACCGCAAACAAGCAGAATCAGGTGGACGACTATCCTTACGGCGGCGGGCGGGGCGCCATCATGCAGGCTGACCCCTTATACCGCTGCTGGGAGGCGGTGTGCGACGAGGCCGGTGGGGCGGTGCATACCGTCTATCTGTCCCCCTGCGGGCATACTTTCAAACAGGCGGATGCCATTCGCCTGAGCAAGCTGGACAATCTGATTCTGGTCTGCGGCCATTATGAGGGCATTGACCAGCGGTTTATTGACGAGTGCGTGGACGAGGAAATTTCCCTGGGGGACTTCGTCCTCACCGGCGGGGAAATTGCCGCCATGGCGGTGACGGACGCGGTGTGCCGCATGGTTCCGGGGGTGCTTGCCGACCCGGAGTGCTTCGAGGACGAGAGCCACTTTAACGGCCTTCTGGAATACCCCCAGTACAGCCGCCCGGCGGTCTGGCACGGGCGGGCGGTGCCGGAGATCCTGCTCTCCGGCAACCACGAGAAGGTGCGCCAATGGCGTCGGAAGCAGGCGCTTCGCCGTACCCGGGCGCGGCGGCCGGATATGTACGAGCAGCTGGACTTATCGTCGAAGCAGGACAAGAAGCTTCTGAAGGAAATGGAGGCGGAAGACCGTGAACAAGCTGGAAACCCTGAAAGCATGGGTGCAGGAGAGTAACCGCATCGTCTTTTTTGGCGGCGCGGGGGTAAGCACGGAGTCCGGAATCCCGGATTTCCGGAGCGTGGACGGGCTGTACCATCAGAAATTCGACTATCCGCCGGAGACGATCATCAGTCACAGCTTCTATGAGCGAAATCCGGAGTATTTTTTCCGGTTTTACCGGGAGAAAATGCTGCCGCTGGGCTTTGAACCCAACATCACCCACAAGGTTCTGGCAAAATGGGAGCAGGAGGGAAAGCTTCTGGCGGTGGTGACCCAGAACATTGACGGCCTGCACCAGAAGGCGGGGTCAAAAAAGGTCTATGAGCTGCACGGCTCGGTGCTGCGCAATTACTGCACCCACTGCGGCAAGTTCTACAGCGCCGAATTTGTCAAAAATGCCCCAGGCATTCCCCGGTGCAGCTGCGGTGGCATCGTCAAGCCGGATGTGGTTCTTTACGAAGAAGGGCTGGACGAACAGACCATTGAGGGCAGCGTGAAGGCCATTCAATGCGCGGACATGCTCATCGTGGCCGGAACAAGTCTGACGGTGTACCCGGCGGCGGGACTGATCAACTACTATCGGGGCAACCGTTTGGTGCTCATCAACCGGGACGAGACGCCCTACGACGGCAACGCCGATCTGGTGCTGCATGAAAGTCTTGGGGACGTTTTTTCACAGTTGGCATAAAATCAGGGAGGAAGCACGAGGCTTCCTCCCAATTTTTACGTTTTCATTTTGCGCTTTCTGTGGGATTTCCACTGGGCGTACATCCGGAACACGGTAGACCCCAGCAGGATGCCCACCGCCATGATACCGGCGATGGCGGCGGTGTTCATGCCCCGGTAGGCAAACATGTCCATTTCGCCCCGCACGGCAAAGTTCATGGTGTAGTACACCCCCGCACCGGGAATCAGGGGAAAAACGGACACCAGCAAATAGGAAATAGCGGGATATTTGCGGATTCTTGCCATAATTTCGGAATATAACGACGCAAACAGAGAAGCCCAGAAATAGGAAAGGATCTCGCTGAACCCCAGCCGTTGACTGAGCCAGAACACCACCCAGCACGCAATGCCGCCGATGGTGCAAAGAATGCCCCCGGGGCCATGAATATTGA
>CAKTKX010000092.1 GCA_934572365.1 uncultured Oscillospiraceae bacterium | reverse complement strand
GCGCTTTCCTTTGACACAGAAGATTTTCAGGAGGAATTCTGAATTATGGCAAATATTGGTTTTATCTCCCTCGGCTGCGCCAAGAATCAGGTGGACTGCGAGCGGATGATGTATCGGGTGCAGGAGGCGGGTCATACCGTCAAGTCGGATGTGGTCGGCAGCGACGTGGTGGTCATCAACACCTGCGGCTTTATCGACTCGGCGAAATCCGAAGCCATCGACTACATTTTGCAGACCGCCGCCCTGAAGGCGGAGGGCCTGGTGGGCAAAATCCTGGTCACCGGCTGCCTGTCTCAGCGGTATCAGGAGGACATTCTGAAGGAAATGCCCGAGGTGGACGGCATTCTGGGTACCGGCAGCTACACGGAAATCGTTCCCGCCATCGAAAAGCTCCTGAATGGGGAGCAGGTGGTGGACTTCGGCTCCATCGACGCCCCGGAAGTGGAAACGGGACGCATCATGACCACGGCGGGACACTACGCCTTTATCAAAATCGCCGAGGGCTGCGACAACCACTGCGCCTACTGCGTCATTCCCTCCCTGCGGGGCAAATACCGCAGCCGCCAGATGGACGACGTGCTTTACGAAGCCCGGATGCTGGCACACAGCGGCGTGAAGGAGCTGATCGTGGTAGCCCAGGACACCAGCCGCTACGGCACAGACTTGGCCGGTCATAAGCGTCTGCTGCCGGAGCTTCTGCGGAAGCTCTGCGAGATCGACGGACTGCACTGGATTCGCGTCCACTACGTCTATCCCGACGAAATTGACGACGAATTCATTCAGGTCATGGCATCCGAGCCGAAGATCGTCAAATATCTGGACATCCCCATCCAGCACTGCAACAGCAAAATTCTGAAGCTGATGAACCGCCGGGGAGACGGGGCGTTTCTGAAAGCCCTGTTCGCAAGGCTGAGAGCCGGGATCCCCGGACTGGTCATCCGCACCAGCCTGATCACCGGCCTGCCCGGTGAGGGCGAGGAAGAATTCGCCGAGCTGTGCGATTTCCTGCGGGAGGAACGTCTGGAGCGTGTTGGCGCCTTCGCGTTCTCGCCGGAGGAAGGCACCCCCGCCGCGCAGATGGAGCATGTGGACACGGACACCGCCGTCAAGCGGGCGGAGATCGTGGAAATGCTGCAATCGGAGATCATGGACGCCTACAACGCCGAAAAGCTGGGCAAGACCATGGAGGTTCTGGTGGACGGCTACGACGAGGAAAGCGGGCAGTTCTACGGCCGCACCTTCGCCGACTCCCCGGACATCGACGGCCGGGTCTGGATTGCGTCCGACGAGCCTGTTCACGAGGGCGATTTTGTCATGGTAAAAATTGACGGCTGCACCGACGGCGATCTGTGCGGCTATGTGGTGGAGGAAGAAGCATGACGCTGGCAAGTAAAATCACGCTGGTGAGGGTGGCAATGATCCCGGCGTTTATGGTGACCATGTACTTATCCGGCGGCGTGCCGGGGATGTGGATGTATATTTCCCTCGCCATTTTTATCGTTGCCAGCCTGACGGATTCCCTGGACGGCTATATCGCCCGGCACTACAATCAGGTCACGGATTTTGGAAAATTCCTTGACCCCCTGGCTGACAAGCTGCTGGTGATCGCCGCCATGTGTATGTTCTGCCAGTGGGGCGTGTTTCCCGCCTGGGCGCTGATGATCGTGCTGACCCGGGAATTTGCCGTAACGGGACTGCGGCTGATCGCCGTCCAGAAGGGGCACGTGATCGCCGCCGGATGGAGCGGCAAGGTGAAGACCGCCAGCACCATGGTGGGGCTTTGCGTCATGATGGCGCTGCCCGGTGCGGCCGTTCTCAACTGGGTCGTGATCGGCGTCATTGTCCTTACCACGGTTTATTCCGGCGTGGAATATTTTGTCCAGAACTGGAAATGCCTGTGGAGCTGAAAAACGAAGCGCTGTCATCCCGCTGCGGCGGGATGACAGTATTTTTGTGAAAAATAATCTGCCCATGCAACATTTTGACCCATTGAATCGTTTCCTATCTGAGAGGAGGGGAAGGCAAATGCCTACTTTGCTGCGCACCAACAAAGAAATCATGGAAATCTATGACCGCCAGGTAGACACCGTTTACCGTGTCTGCTACGCATACATGAAAAACGCCCCGGAAGCAGAGGATATGACCCAGGAGACCTTCCTGCGGCTGATGTCCAACGGAAAGCCTTTTGCAGACCAACGCCACGAAAAGGCGTGGCTCATCATCACGGCGTCAAATCTCTGCAAGGACACCCTGAAAAAGTGGTGGCGTAAAAATGAGAACATAGACGATTACACGTCCCTGCCCCAGGAAGCTTCGGAGACGGGAAACGACGTGCTGGACGCCATTCTGGCGCTGCCCCAGGACTACAAGGACATCGTCTATCTGTACTACTACGAAGGATATACCACTGCGGAGATCGCCGCCCACCTGAATTGCCCGGAAAGCACCGTCCGCAGCCGCCTGTCCCGGGCAAGAAAGCAGCTTATGACCATGTTAGGAGGTGCTGACAGATGAAAAGTCAAGTGATTTGTGACGCTTTGAACACGGTCAACCCCACGCCTGCCCAGAGAGCCAGAATGCGCGCGGCTCTGGAAGCCCAGCTTCCCGCCGAAAAGCCCCATCGCCGGGGCGCGCATCAGCAGAAGGCATCGTCTCAGCGCTGGTGGACGATCATTCCCGCCGCCGCGGCGCTGTTTGCGGTGGTGCTGCTGGGCATTTTTGTCCTCGGACGGACGGATAAGACTCCGCCGTCCATGTCCAATGTCCCTACCGCGCCGCTGACGCTGGAAAGCCTGCTATCCTCGGCAAATTACAAAGCCAGCATGGAGATCAAGGACTACGTCCAGAGCTACAACGCAACAGGCGATGTAGACGAGACTCTCTCCGAAGCCTACCGCGCATATGGCTGCCGGAATACGGAAATGGCGCAGAAGGTGGACGAAATCTGTGCAAAATACGGTCTGAACAAGGTCGGAGACGGAATTTCCCCGGATACCACCGAAGAAATGTTCACCGCGCTGGATGTCAGAAGCATGGTCAGAGACTCCGGGAACGGGGACGTGACCACCAGCAATCCCAGCTATTCCGCTGACGGCAACTTTGAGTTCTGGGGCGCGACCACGGTCAGCGGCGTGGACTATCCCATAGAATACCGGGCGTACCGCGCCATGAAGCAGACCCTGTCCACGGCCTATTGGGAAATCGAGAATACGAGCGACTACCAGTGGTCGAACTATGTCACCACCGCCGGGACGGATGTCCTCATTGCCGTGGGGCAGAACAATTCCCTCGTGTTGACGGACACCGGCGACTCCGTTGTCGTGATCGTTGTGATGAACGCCACGACGGGGGACACCCAGACGGGAAAGGCGGCGCTGGAAGCCTTTGCCAACACCTTTGACCTGTCCCTCGCCCCGAGAACCCGGAACGCCCCCGTTGAAACCACCGCGCCAACCGAAAGCGGCACCGCGATTCCGGAAGCCTACCAGCCGGTTATCGCCAAATATGTCACCGCCCTTACGGAACACTGGGGCGGGGAGGCGTGCAGCAACGCGGATATCAGCATTCTGGTGAGCTACGCAACCTCCCCCAGCGAGCTGGGCTATGCGCTCCTTGATCTGGACAATGACGGCACGGATGAGCTTATCATCGCCAACGATGCCGAACGGCAGGTCATGTACGACCTGTATTCTCTGGTGGACGGCAGGGTGGTGCATGTGTTCACCGGCTGGGATCGGAATTCCTATGAGCTGCGGGAAGGTTACCGCATTCTGAACGTCGGGTCGAACGGCGCGGCGCTCACAGACTATGTGTACTGCCACCTGAGCAAAGGGCAGCTGGTCACGGACAGCCTTATCCGGTTTGACGCGGCGACAGACCCGGATCACCCCTGGTTCCGGGGAACGGGCGAAGATGACCTTGCGCCGATCACCGACGAAAACTGGTCGGAGGACGAAATTTACAGTGCCGCCGCCAGCCTTCCCATAGCCATCACACCATTCGCAGACACCAGTGCCGGGAGCTATGACCCGGCACTGGCCGATTATGAAGGATATCTTTCCACCATCGACACAAGTTCCATAGATTACTATGCCCTCCGGGACTTGGACGGCGACGGACAGGACGAATTGCTGCTGTTTGATTCCGACATTGAAAGCTTGGAAAAAGTGGTTACGATGCAGAACGGCACTGCGAAGGAATTGGAGTTTGCCGGCTCCGGCAGTGTAATATTCTTATGTCCGGGCAATGTTCTGGAAGAATGGCAGGGGTTTTCCGGCGGCGGGGAAAGAATGACCTACTATCGGGTGGAAAACCATGCTGCTGTCCCGTTTGAGTGTATTACTTACAGTGCCGATGAAAGCCAGTGGTATCGGGACAGCAATTACGATTTCTTTGAGGAAGATTTGACACCTATCACCGAGGAAGAGGCTCTGCGTGTTACCGGCGCTTACTCCGGCTCCCGTATGCTTATGTGGGAGTGCAATCCGAAGCCACTTGAAAAGATAAATTCAGCCGACATCGCAGTAAATGATGCTGAGGCTCTGGCCGATTACAAGGAGTATCTTTCCTCAATCGACACGGATTGGATAAAATGCTATGCGCTTCGGGATCTGGACGGCGACGGGCAGGATGAACTGCTGCTGTTTAACAGGGACGGGGGACTTTGTGAAGTGGCCGGAGTCCAAAATGGCACGGCGCAGGAAATTCTGAGCGGAAGTGCGCTTTATTTGTGCGCGGGAAATGTTCTGGAGTACTGGGGCGAAGGCTCCGGCGGAAGCGGCAGTACCTATTATCAGGTGGAAAACAAAACGGCAGTCCCGATAGAGAGCATTGCCTACAACGTCCATAATGACCAGTGGTATCGGGACAGAGATTTTGACATCATGAAACAAGACCTGACACCCATTACGAATGAGGAATATCAGCGCATTGTGGACACTTATTCTCACATGAGCATAAAGGATTGCAACCCGAGGGCAATCCCGAAAATATAACATGGTGAAGGCGGGCGAAAGCGCCCGCCTTCGATTTTGACTGGATTTTTCCGCTGACCTGTGATATAATGTCCCAGCATTTCAACATACAAGCGAGGGAAAACCATGAACGATAAGGAAATCGGCGAGATCCGGCGGCATCTGCGGCGGGATCGCAGCAATATCACGGCCATTTACGGCTGCTATGTGAACGACAACAAGGAGGTCATCTCCGAGTTCCGCCAGAGTACCGGCATCATGCCGGAGAACGAGTCCGACAAGTATTTTGCCCTTCTGCGCCGCTCCCTTTCCGGCGCCATCGGCAAGAATCTCATTGACATCACCTTCAAGACAAGTCAGGTGGCAGGCTCCCCGGAGCATAAAATGCTCATGGACTTGCGGGAAACCAAGCTGGCGGACGATACGCTTCGCCGGGAATTTTGCCAGAAGATCATCGACACCGTGACCATCGAGGGCAACTACCTGATTCTGCTGTGCTGCGACAGCTACGACGTTCCCTTCAAGAGCAAGGACGGCGATTCTCAGGCGGACAATTCCGACGAGACCTACACCTTCATCCTCTGCGCCATCTGCCCCGTCAAGCAGACTAAGGCGAATCTCCACTACGTCCCGGAGGAAAAGCTGTTCCACGACGGCGCGATGAACCAGATGGTTTCCGCCCCCGCGCTGGGATTCCTGTTCCCGGCCTTTGACGACCGGGCGACCAACATTTACAACGCCCTGTACTACACCCACGACATCACGGCGTCTCAGGACGCGCTGATCGAGGCGGTGTTCAACACCCCGGTGCCCCAGCCCGCCGCCGAGCAGAAGAAGTCCTTCGAGGCGCTGCTCACCACGTCGTTGGGGGATGATTGCAGTCTGGACGTGGTGCAGACCGTTCACGACCAGCTGTGCC
>CAKTKX010000091.1 GCA_934572365.1 uncultured Oscillospiraceae bacterium | reverse complement strand
GCGGAATCCACGTAGACGTTCTCGTCAAAGCCCTTGTCGTGGGCATCCACGATGTTGTAAAGGCTCATGGCGTAGTTTAAGCCCGCCTTGACGTCGCCGGTACCCTTGGGCGCTGCCCGGTCAAGATCGGAGATACGCAGCTTCAGGGGCTTGATGCCGCCCTTGAAATAGGGGCCGACGGGGGTAACGAATACCCGGAACTGATACTCCGTCGCGGGCTTGACGCCGATGATGGCATCGCTGCCAAACATAAACGGGCGGACGTACAGCGTCGCGCCGGAGCCGTAGGGCGGCACCCACTGGGAGTTGGCGCGAACCGTCTCCACCACGGCCTGGACGAACCGCTCCTCGGGGAACACGGGCATTTTCAGGCGGCGGCAGGAGTTGGCCATCCGCTGGGCGTTGAGATCGGGACGGAAGCAGACAATGCGGCCGTCCTCGGTGGTGTAGGCCTTCAGGCCCTCAAAGCAGGTCTGGGCGTATTGCAGAACGCAGGCGCACTCGCTCATGGTGATGGTGGCCTGATCGGTCAGGCAGCCGTCGTCCCACTGGCCGTTCCGGAAATTGGAGACGTAGCGCATGTCGGTCTGGACGTAGCCAAACCCCAGGTTGCCCCAGTCAATATTTTTTCTTTCCATTGTAAACACCTCTCTGAATTTTTATTTTTCCTATTCTAGCACCGCAAGCGGTTCAGGTCAAGAGCCTAAAGCGGAAAAAGGTTTTTCTCAGAGAGACATTTGTCTTTTTCAGAGAAACGCACAAAAAGCGACATATCCATCCCCGGTTTTCCTGCAAAAAACTCCAAAAGGGTCTTGTATTTAACAGGTTAAAGTGGTAAAGTATAGAAAAAGCATCCAAGACGAAAGGAATCCGTGCCATGGACATCATTCGACATCCCGGTGAAGATTTGTTTTTTGAGGCTATACTGTCCCTGCGGACGGTAGAGGACTGCCGTCTGTTTTTTGAGGACGTGGCCACCATTAAGGAATTGCAGGCCATGTCCCAGCGGTTCCGGGTCGCCTGCCTGCTGGATGGGGGCGAAAACTATATTGAGGTCTCGGAATCCACCGGCGCCAGCTCGGCCACCATCAGCCGAGTCAACCGGTGCCTGCTCTACGGCGGCGGCTACCGGACAGCGCTGGACAGGCTCAAGGAAGCGGGAACCCTCCCGGAGGGCGAAGAAAAATGAAACGGGGTACACCCCCTTGGCTCTCCCTCCGGGAGAGCTGTCACCGAAGGTGACTGAGAGGGCTTTACTCCCCTCTCCGGCTTCGCTTCGCTCAGCCACCTCTCCCATAGGGAGAGGCAAGGGGTGCCGTTCAACCGCGCCCCTATGCCCAAAAGCCCCGCCGTTTTGGTGCGCATCCATGTCCATTTTTCCCAGTTGACAACCATTGCCGCCCATGCTATAATTTAGCGGATAAGTTCAGCGGCTCATCCCGCCCGTCTTGCCGCTTTCCTGGCAGGGCGTTTTTTCAAGCTTTTTCAGCAGAAAGGAGATCAGCATGACGGATATGACGAAAGCCAAGGTTTACGCCGCTTCTTTGGGATCCGTATTTTCTGATGGGGTTTGTTCCTCCCTTTCCGTCCCCGGTCTTTCCGGGTTCGATTCTTCCGAATATGTTATTTTTCCCGGCTTTTGTGACGTGCATGTGCATTTCAGAGAGCCGGGTTTTTCTTATAAGGAGACCATCGCCACAGGCAGCTGGGCAGCCGCCCGGGGCGGCTATACTGCGGTCTGCACCATGCCGAACCTGAACCCGGTGCCGGACAGTGTGGAGAATCTGGAGGTTCAGCGCCGTCTCATCGGGGAAACCGCCTGCATCCACGTCTACCCCTACGGCGCCATCACCGTGGGAGAACAGGGCGAGGTGCTTTCCGATCTGGAGGGCATGGCGCCCCATGTGGTGGGATTCTCCGACGACGGCCGGGGCGTGCAGAGTGACGACTTAATGCGGCAGGCCATGCTTCGCGCCAAAGCCCTGGGGAAGCCCATTGTCGCCCACTGCGAGGTCAATTCCCTGCTGCGGGGGGGATATATCCACGACGGCGACTACGCCAAGAGAAACGGCCACCGGGGCATCTGCTCCGAAAGCGAGTGGGGACAGATCGCCCGGGATCTGGAACTGGTGAAAGAAACCGGCTGTGCCTACCACGTCTGCCATGTCTCCGCCAAGGAAAGTGTGGCGCTCATCCGAAAGGCCAAGGCCGAAGGGCTGGACGTGACCTGCGAGACCGGCCCCCACTACCTGGTGATGGACGACAGCTTTCTGCAGGAGGACGGCCGCTTCAAAATGAACCCGCCTCTCCGGGGAAAAGAAGACCGGGAAGCCCTGATCCAAGGCATTCTGGACGGCACCATTGACATGATCGCCACCGACCACGCCCCCCACTCCGCCGAGGAAAAGTCCCGGGGTCTGGAAAAAAGCGCTTTCGGCATCGTGGGCATTGAGACCGCTTTCCCGATTTTGTACACTTACCTGGTAAAACCGGGTATTCTAAGTCTGGACAAGCTGTTGGAGCTTCTGTGCGTCAACCCCCGCAGGCGCTTTGGCCTCCCCCTGGGGACGGACTACAGCATCTGGGACTTAAACGCCGCATACGCAATCGACCCGGAGGACTTTCTTTCCAAAGGCAAAGCCACGCCCTTCGCGGGCTGGCAGGTCAACGGAAAGTGCATCGCCACCGTCTGCGACGGAAAGCTGGCATACGCCGCCCCCGAAACCCACATCGCCAAATAACGAGAGGAGAAACACCATGGCAAAAAGAACCGACATCAAGAAAATTCTCATCATTGGCTCCGGCCCCATCGTCATCGGTCAGGCGGCGGAGTTCGACTACGCCGGCACCCAGGCCTGTCTTGCCCTGAAGGAAGAGGGCTACGAGGTGGTGCTGTGCAACTCCAACCCCGCCACCATCATGACCGACACCATCATCGCCGACAAGGTCTACATGGAGCCGCTGACCCTGGAATATATCGCCAAGATCATCCGCTATGAGCGTCCCGACGCCATCATCCCCGGCATCGGCGGTCAGACGGGTCTGAATCTGGCCATGCAGCTGGAAAAGAAGGGCATTTTGCGGGAGTGCCGGGTCAAGCTGCTGGGTACCTCCAGCGAGTCCATCGAGCGCGCCGAGGATCGGGAGCTTTTCAAGGAGCTGTGCCAGTCCATCGGCGAGCCGGTCATCCCCTCCGAAATTTCCTACTCTCTGGAAGAAGCCAAGGAGGCGGCCAAGCGCATCGGCTACCCCGTGGTACTTCGTCCCGCCTTTACTCTCGGCGGCACCGGCGGCGGCTTTGCGTACAATGAAGACGAGCTGGTGGAGATCGGTCTCAACGCTTTTGCCCTCTCCCCTGTTCATCAGGTTCTGGTGGAGAAGTCCGTCAAGGGCTACAAAGAGATCGAATTTGAAGTCATGCGGGACTCTAACGACCATGCCATCACCATCTGCGGCATGGAGAACATCGACCCGGTAGGCGTCCACACCGGTGACAGCATGGTGGTCGCCCCCATTATGACCCTCAGCGACCACGACATGAAGATGCTCAACGACTCCGCCATTAAGATCATCCGGGCGCTGAAGGTGGAGGGCGGCTGCAACGTCCAGTTTGCCCTCGACCCCAATTCCTCCAAATACTATCTCATCGAGGTCAATCCCCGTGTCTCCCGTTCCTCCGCGCTGGCCTCCAAGGCCTCCGGCTACCCCATTGCCCGGGTCACGGCGAAGATCGCCGTGGGCATGGCGCTGGAGGACATCAAGATCGCCAACACCAACGCTGCCTTCGAGCCGAAGCTGGACTACGTCATCACCAAGCTGCCCCGGTTCCCCTTCGACAAATTCACCTCCGCCATCAACATTCTGGGTACCCAGATGATGGCCACCGGCGAGGTCATGGGCATCGGCTCCAATCTGGAGGAATCCCTGCTCAAGGGCATTCGCTCTCTGGAGGTGGGCGCGAACCATGTCTACCACCACAAATTCGACGACATGACCACGGAGGAGCTGCTGGACTACATCAGCGTGTTCCGCTCCGACAACATTTTTGCCATCGCGGAAATCATCTACCGGGGCGTCACCGTGGAGCAGATTCATGAGATCACCGCCATTGACGTCTATTTCCTGAACGCCATCAAGCGCATCGTGGACATGGAGGAATACTTAAAGCTCCACGTCAAGGAACCGGAAGCCCTTCTGGACGCCAAGAAGATGGGCTTCAGCGACAAATATGTAAGCCGGTTGTGGAAATGCTCCGAGACGGACGTGTCTGATTTCCGCAGAGAACACGGTATGTTCCCGGCCTTCCGCATGGTGGACACCTGCCACACCGGCGCATATATCCCCTACTTCTACTCCTCCTACACCGGCGAAAACGTCTCCCGGCTGACGAACCGGAAGAAGATCGTTGTGCTGGGCGCAGGCCCCATCCGCATCGGTCAGGGCGTGGAATTCGACTACTCCACCGTCCACGCCGTTATGACCATCAAAAAGGCGGGCTATGAGGCCATCATCATCAACAATAACCCAGAGACCGTCTCCACCGACTACACCACCGCCGACAAGCTGTACTTCGAGCCTTTGACCCCCGAGGATGTGATGAATATCATCGACTTTGAAAAGCCCGACGGCGTGATCGCGTCCCTCGGCGGTCAGACCGCCATCAATCTGGCCCAGCCCCTCCACGACCGGGGCGTGAAGATCATCGGCACCGGCTGCGAGGCCATCGACAGAGCCGAAAACCGGGACGCCTTTGAAAAGCTCCTGAAGGAGCTGAACATCCCCCAGCCCAAGGGCAGAGCCGTCACCAAAATCGAGGACGGTCTGGCTGCCGCAAACGAGATCGGCTACCCCGTGCTGGTGCGTCCCAGCTTCGTGCTGGGCGGCCGCGCCATGCAGATTGTGGCGAACGAGAGCCAGCTGCGCCGCTACCTGAAAAGCGCCGTGGAGATCGACGAGGACAAGCCCGTTCTGGTGGACAAATACATTCAGGGTCGGGAAGTGGAGATCGACGCCATCTGCGACGGGCGGGACGTGTTCGTCCCCGGCATCATGGAGCTGGTGGAGCGCACCGGCGTCCACTCCGGCGACTCCATCTCCGTCTACCCCTCCTTCTCCATCTCCGACAAGGTCAAGGGCATCATCCTGCAATACGCCAAGAAGCTGGGTCTGGGCATCGGCATTGTCGGCCTGTTCAACGTGCAGTTCATTGTCGACCCGGAGGACAACGTATCCGTCATCGAGGTCAACCCCCGTTCCTCCCGCACGGTTCCCTTCCTGAGCAAAGCCACGGGCTACAGTCTGGCGGACATCGCCACCGACGTGATTCTGGGGCTGAGCCTGAAGGAGCAGGGCTTCTTCGACATCTACCCCGCCGAAAAGGAACGCTGGTACGTCAAAGCGCCGGTATTCTCCTTCAACAAAATTCGCGGTCTGGACGCCTATCTGACCCCCGAAATGAAGTCCACCGGCGAGGCCATCGGCTATGACCGCACCATGACCCGCGCCCTGTACAAGGCGCTGCAGGCCTCCGGCATGAAGCTGCAAAACTACGGCACCGTGCTTGCCACCATCGCCGACCGGGACAAGGAGGAGGCACTGCCCCTGATCCGCCGGTTCTACCGTCTGGGCTTCAACATCGAGGCCACCGCCGGCACCGCCACATTCCTGAAGGAAAACGGCATCCGCACCCACGTTCTGGGCAAGATCAGCGACGGCAGCGACGAGATCCCCAACGCCCTGCGTCAGGGACACATCGCCTACGTCATCAACACCCGCGACCCCGGCTCCAGCGGCCGGGACGGCACAAAGATCCGCCGGATCGCCACGGAGCATAACGTGACGCTGTTTACCGCGCTGGACACCATCCGGGTTCTGCTGGATGTGCTGGAAGAAACCACGCTGACAAT
>CAKTKX010000090.1 GCA_934572365.1 uncultured Oscillospiraceae bacterium | reverse complement strand
GTGGAATTTGTGGGAGTTGACGTTGCCGATGAACTGCACCGGCTGGGCAGGCTCCGCGTTTTCCGGGTTCGCCGACTGGTTGTCCCAGGTGAACGTGACCTCTTTGCCGTCCGTGCGGGCAACGATTGTGCCAAGCTCGTCGGTTCGCAGAATGGTAACCCCCGCCTGATTCAGCCGGGAGAGGGGTTCCTCGTGGGGGTGGCCGTAGGAGTTGCCTTTGCCCACGGAGATCACTGCATAGTCGGGATCGACCTCGTTGAGAAAGCGGTAGCCCGTGGAGGTGTTGGAGCCGTGATGCCCCACCTTCAGCACGTCCGTCTCCCAGGAAATCCGGCTGCCCCAGTAGTCCAGCATGTCGTTTTCCGCGGCGGTCTCCATGTCGCCGGTGAAGAGAAAGGAGGTATCGCCGTACTCCACTCTCAAAATGATGGAGGTGTCATTGGGGTCGGCATAGGACTGCACGGGGCCGAGGACTGTGACGGAGGTCTCCCCCAGCGTCCAGCTGTCCCCGGGAGAGGGGATGGTGATTTCCAGCCGCTGCTGGTCGGCGTAATAGACAAAATTGTCGAACACCTTGGAGGCATACGTCCGGGTAGGGGCGTACACGGCGTGGGTGGGATACACCGCCAGAACCGATGGCAGACCGCCCACGTGGTCTTCGTGGGCGTGGGTACAGACCACGGCGGCCAGCTCCTCCACTCCCTGCTGCTCTAAGTAGGAGACGACCAGCCGGCCGTCCTCCCGGTTGCCGCCGTCAATGAGCATGTACTCCCCACCGCTTTCCAGCAGGGCGCAGTCCGCCTGCCCCACGTCGAGAAAGTGGACGGTGAGGCCGGCAGGGGGGATCCGCTCCGGGAGAAGCCGGCAGCCGCAGAGCAGCAGCGCCAGAGTCAGAAGGAGGGCAGGAATCCCCTTCCTCATTTCGTCGTAAGCCCCTTGTTGTTCTTTGCTTTTTTCTGCTGGTTAAGCCAGGTGTTCATCACCAGGCTGTGGGGCAGCAGCTTCACCAGGAACACCTGGAATTTGACGGGGAAGCCGTGGATGGAGCAGTCCTTTTTCGAGTGGTACAGGTCGTTAAGGCCGGTTTTGACCACGTCCTTCGCCTCGTACAGGCGGTTAAAGTAGCGCACCTCGTTATCGGCGTTGGTCTGGAACGCATGATTGAAGAATTCCGTTTTCACCCAGCCGGGGTTCATGGCCATGACCCGGATGCCCTGCGCCTTCAGCTCCCGGTTCATGGAACGGCTGTAGCTGAGAACAAACGCCTTGGTGGCGGCGTAGGTGGTGATGTAGGGTACGGGCTGGAAGGCGGACAGGCTGTCCAGCTCCAGAATGTGACTGCCGGGCTGCATATAGGGAACGCACAGCCGGGTCATGAGCAGCAGCGCCTTGCAGTTCAGGTCGATCATGCGGCAATCGTCCTCCACGGGAACCCTCTGATAAGCGCCGAATTTGCCGAAGCCCGCGGCGTTGACCAGCAGTCTGACGTTGGGCTTTTCGGATTCCAGCAGGGCTTCCAGTTGGGTGAAGCTGGATCCTTCCAGCAAGTCCAGCACAACGGGACGAACCGGGACGGTGGTCTCGGCTTTCAGGGTTTCCAGAGCCGACGCGCGCCGCGCGACCGCCCAGATTTCGTCCACGGAAACGTATCCGCTGAGCTGGCGGACGAATTCCCGCCCCATGCCGGAGCTGGCTCCCGTGACAATGGCAATGTTCATATGATTGCAGCCTCCTTGTGTAAATAATCAATTTTGAACGCACCGCTGATCCGTTTCTGCGCAGCCGAAAACTACCAGCGGTGCATATTTTTCTCAAATTTGGTTGTATAAGCCTCTTTGAGTTCCTCCTCGCTGATTCCATAGCAAAGAAGAACATCGTTATAATACATCAGCACGTCCGCCATTTCTTCCGCAAGATGCTTCCGCAAATCGACGTCCTCGATGGTCTGCTTATCACCGTTTTTCTTGATGATGTCTATGACCTCGCCAATCTCGCCGATCATCCACAACAGCTTGTGTTTGCCAGCCTCCGAGCAGATCGGTTCCCATTTGTCTTGATACCGTTCCTGCAATTGCCGCTGCATTGCAAGCATTTCTCTTATTGTAAAACCACTCATGATTGCCTCCACATTCAGATCGATTCCGGAGAAGCGCCGTCGTTTCCTATTCTAATTTATAACCACCATTCCGGTGTTAGGTCGCCTAATGTGATAATCTTTTCCTTTTCATAATCCAGCATGATCTCGACGGAACGATAGCTTTCTGGCATGAGCTGAGTCATGAATTCCCGACACGCACCGCAGGGAGGAACCGCCCTGCCGTCGCGGTCAATCGCAACCACCCGGCGTATGACATTTTCTCCGTTTGTGATCATGTTGAACATGGCGTTACGCTCAGCGCATACGCCCAATGTACAAGCCGTGTCTACGCAGACACCCACATAAATTTTCCCGGATGCAGCCTCCACCGCGGCGGCAACACCGCCGGCTTCGATCATGCGGGATATCTCACGGGGATTGACAACCTTCCTGGCGGCATCGCGCAGCTCGTTCCAGATTTTATCCACTGTAAACACTCCTGTAAATTCCGTTTTATTTTGGAGAAACGCTGTCGTTCCCCATTCCGCACTTTGCCCTGTCCAGCAGCGCCTGACGCTCGTTGGGCAGCGTCTCGTCCAGTACCCCCTCCAGCAGGGCGTTCAGGGTCTCGCCGATGGCTTTTCCCCGGTACCCCAGCGCCAGAAGGTCGTTTCCGTTGACTGCCAGATCTTTTACCGTCAGGCAGGCGTTTTCCGCACGAATCTCCGCCAGAACCGCTCGAATTTCCGGGAACACATTCCCTTCCTCCGCTTCGCCGGTGCCTTTCCCGCCCATGTCCGCCTCCTGGAGCGTCAGCAGCGCGTCCAGCGTGTCCCAGCCAAGGCGGCTGACCCGGCGGCGCAGCAGCTTCTTATCCGGCGTCAGCGGGGTCATGTGCTGGCCGATGAGCAGCACCGCCTGTTCCCGCAGCGCCGTGGGGGCTTTCAGCCGCCGGAGAACGTCGTCGGCGATCTCCGCGCTTTTTTGGGCGTGGCCGTAAAAATGCCCCCGGCCGGTTTCGTCCCGGGTAAAAGTGGCGATTTTGCCGGTGTCGTGGAGCAGCGCCGCCCAGCGCAGCGTCAGATCGGCGCTGACGCCCGCCGTCACGTGGGCGGTGTGGGTAAACAGGTCGTAAGCGTGGTGGGGGCTGTGCTGGTCAAAGCCGATCATGGGCTGCAATTCAGGAATCACCGCCCCCAGAATCGGGGCAAAGCGGCATAAGTCTTCCGCACTGACTAACGGGAGAAGTTTACATAATTCGTCAAAAATCCGCTCTTCCGCCAGATTGCCCACCAAATGCGCCTGAGATTCCATGGCGCTTTCCGTCGCCGGATCGACGTTCAGGCCGTATTTTACGGCGAACCGTACCCCCCGCAGAATCCGCAGGGAATCCTCCTGAAACCGGATCACGGGGTCGCCCACCGCCCGCAGCACCTTGGCTTCCAGATCCCCCCGGCCGCCGAAGGGGTCGGAAAAGCCCCGGGTGGGGGAGTAGGCCATGGCGTTCACGGTGTAGTCCCGCCGGGAAAGGTCGCTTTCCACATTGTCCACAAATTTCACCCAGTCCGGGTGCCGGTTGTCCCGGTACGCGCCCTCCGTGCGGAAAGTGGTGATCTCCACCATGCCCCCCGCCGTGACCACACCCACGGTGCCGTGCTTTTCTCCCGCCAGCACCAGCTTCTTCCCGGCAAAAACCGCCTCGGTCTGCCGGGGGGTGGCGGCGGTGCAGATGTCATAGTCGTGGGGCTGCAAGCCGAGGCAAGCGTCCCGCACGCAGCCGCCCACCGCGTAAGCCGGATACCCGGCGGCTTCCAGGGCGTTCAGACATTCCAAAACATACGAGGGAAGCTTCATGCCGCGTTCTCCTGTTTCGGCACGGGCGTCAGGCTGCACAGGTCGGTCAGCGCCCACACCGCACACCCGAAATATAGGATCAGATACCCCGAGCCGGACAGCGCCCCGTAGCCGAGATACGCGGCCATCAGCCCCGTGGCCAGCTGCATCCGCCGCCGGCCCATTCCGGCGTCAAAGGCGGCCTCATAGAAAGCGAACAGCGCCATCATCGCGCTGGCGGACAGATCCAGCCAGTAGTCCTGGAGCTGGGGATTGCTGCACCAGATGCCGTAATTGCCCAGCATGTGGACGACGAAAAAGGCGCACACGGCCAGATGGGTCAGAAACATCGGGCATTTTCCCGCCTTGCGGCAGCGTCCGGCCACGACCAGCCCCACCGCTGCCACGGCGCCCAGCACCCGGCGCAGCAGCACCAGCCGTCCTACCGTACCCCAGGGCAGCAGCACCGTCAGCAGAATTCCCGCCGCGGCGATGTAATGCCCCACGGCGGCCGTCAGGGAGGGTTGGAAGTTATCCTCGTACTTTGGCGACCCGTCCAGCTTCCACACGGAAGCGACGATCCACACAGCGGTGCCGGCGGTGAGAACCCACAGGACGATTTCCAGCGGGTGGTTCACCGGCAGCAGATTTTTCACGTCCACGGCCACGCCGTAGAGCAACCTGCGCAGAACCAGCGCGCAGCAGCCCAGCACGATGACGCCTAGGGTCAGGCGGTTTTGTTTGCTTTTTTGCTTCATAACGGAATCCTCCATGGATGCAAACATCCGGCAATGGGGGCAGCACGCCGCCCCGGCACTTTTTCCCATTATTATACCAGTCTATTCCCCTAATTTCCAGCCCTTTGTAAAAAAACTCTTTGTGTAGAATTTCTTCTTGTTTCATGCTTAAAATCGGAGTATAATGGGTTCAAGATTTAGATGGGGAGGAAAACCATGTTGTGGAAAGGAATTGCCGCCGTATCCGCGGTGGCGGCGGTTTTGGTCTGTATTTGCGGCAGGGTGGCGTTCTGGTGGCTTCCGGCGCTGTTCGTCGGGGCGTTTCTGGTGCTGACCCTGGCGGCCTTCGGTTTTCTGTGTCTGGTCTGCGCCTTCGTGGACATGGACAAGCCCCAGGAGCATGACAGCCCCTTTTACCGCAGGGTCACGCAGGTGTACATTGGCGCTTTGATCGGGCTGCTTCGGGTGCGCATCCATACGGCGGGATTAGAAAAGGTTCCCACCGAGGGGCGGTTTGTGCTGGTGTGCAACCATCTGTTCATCGCCGACCCCTGTGTGCTGCTGCACTGCTTCCCCAAAAGCCAGCTGGCCTTTGTCACCAAAAAGGAAAACCAGCAGCTGTTCATCGTGGGCAAGGTCATGCACAAAATTCTCTGCCAGCCCATCGACCGGGAGAATGACCGCGCCGCCCTGAAAACCATCCTCAAGTGCATCCAGCTGCTGAAGGACGACGAAGCGTCCGTGGCCGTCTTTCCCGAGGGCTACACCAGCAAGGACGGCAAGCTCCACCATTTTCGCAGCGGCGTGTTCAAGATCGCCCAGAAGGCGGGCGTTCCCATTGTGGTATGCACCATCCGGAACACCCGGCAGATTTTCCCCAATATCTCCCACCTGAAGCCCACCGACGTGGAGCTGCATTTGGTGGACGTGATCCCGGCGGAGGATTTGAAGGGCAAGACCACCGTGGACATCGGAAATCAGGTGTACGAAATGATGATCAGCGATTTGGGAGAATCCTTCCGCATGGAAGAAGCTTGACCTTTGGGCAAGAAGCGTGTATAATGAGTTTTCACCCCATAAATAACCATTTTTTGGAGGAAATACAATGAAAAACAGCGAAAAAACACTGGACATGATCGTGAACCTCTGCAAGAGCCGGGGCTTTGTCTACGCCGGTTCCGAAATCTACGGCGGCCTGGCCAATTCCTGGGACTACGGCCCCCTCGGCGTGGAATTCAAGAACAACGTGAAAAAGGCATGGCTGAAAAAGTTCGTGCAGGA
>CAKTKX010000089.1 GCA_934572365.1 uncultured Oscillospiraceae bacterium | reverse complement strand
GGCAGAACCAGCACGTCCAGATACTCGTTTTCCAGATGGACAACGGTGTAGCTGCGTTCGATTTTCCGTTCCCGGTTAACTTCCAGGGTGACCTTGTTGGGATAGGGGCGGCCTGTGGAGCGCTGGTGAACCCGATGCTCGGAAAACAGCGGCATTTCTTCCTTTCCCGGCTCCGGGTAGGTGGGGAGTATAAGCTGTTCAATGTGAATGGCTGCGATGGACATGGGAATCCTCCTTTTATGGATACGTGACAGTTTTGGATGGTTTGTTACAATCATAATACTGCATATTCTACAAATAGAGAAGTCCAAAATCATAATAATTCTGCAATGGTTTTTAGACGAAAACCCCGGATTGACTTATTCCGGAAAACTGTGGTATCATAGGAAAAATAAAAGGAGGCCGACAATGGTATATCTGATGGTGGAGCAGCAGTTTGCGAAATATCCCTGGTGTCAGCGAACCATCCGGGGTATCTTTGAGGAAGTGCGGAAGCGCCGCATTCACGTTCAGGAGATCAGTGAGCTTCCCGGCGGGGCGGAGGAGCGCTCCTGCGTGCTGCTGGTAGGCGCGTCCGAAGAATGGATCAATCAGACTGCCCGCGAGGCAGGCGGTTTGGGGCTTCACCCCGTTGTCCTGTCCAACCGGGAGACCAATTCCTCCGGGCTCAGTGTCAGCTCGGTGAAGATGGACATTCACAGCTCCATGGAATTGGCTGTGGATTATCTGAGGACGCTGGGCAGGGAACGGCTGGCGCTGTTCGGCGTCAACCCCAGCGCGTCCTCCGATCTCTGGCGTGCCAGACGCTTTGGGGAGCTGACCGGGCGGGAGGGAGATGTTTTCTTCCTGGGAACCTCCGTCGCTGAGATTTTCGACCGGTTTTACGAAAAGATCCATTGCTACGACGGGGTGATCTGCGCCAGCGACTATGCCGCCGTCAGTCTGGTGGGCAGGCTTCGGGAAAGGGACTATGCCATTCCTGAGAAGCTTTATGTCGTGGGTTACGGGGACATGTTCCTGTCCAGACTGTACCGGCCGTCCATTACATCCATTTCCGACGACTATGAGAGCTTTGGAAAGGCGGCGCTGGCCATCTGCGCCATGATGGAGAAAAACGACGCGTTCTCGGTTGTCAGCGTCAAGCTCAAGAGCCGGCTGCACATCCGGGAGACGACGGAAAGCCGTCCCTATCTTCCGGACAACCGCCCGGTCACGCCGGTGCCGATTCCGGAGAACCGCTTTTTCGGGGACATGGAGTTTACCAAGCTGGCCAATCTGGAAACCATGTTCAATGAGTGTGACGAAACGGATTTTATGCTGCTGCATCTGCTGACTCAGGAGCTGTCCTATTCAGTCATGGCTCAGCAGTGCTTCATTTCCGAAACCGCGGCAAAATACCGGGTAAAGAAAATGCAGAAGCTTTGCGGTGCAGACGATCGGGAAGAGCTGACAGAACTGCTCCGGAATATCCTGTAAAGCACAAAGAGGTGCGCTGCTAATGAAAAGCGGCGCACCTCTTATATTATTGTCCACTGTATTGCCGTACCAGCTCCGTCAGCTTTGGGACGGCATATTCAAAGAAGCTCCGGAACGCGCCGCAGTAGCGGTTCACACCCGGACGGCCGTCCGGCATTGCCAGCCGGTCCCGGCGGCATCCGCACCGGCAGAGGGACGCCCACTTGCAACTGCGGCATTCCGGGGGGTATACGCAGGAAGCCTCGATAAAGCCCAGCGCCTGCCGTCTGCGTTCCAGCTCCGGGAAGGAATCAACGGTCAGATTGCCCAGACGCCAGACGTCCAGCATATAAAAATCGCAGGGATAGACGCTTCCGTCTGCCTCCACCACATACTGCCGGCTGCACACGCCGTTCATTTCGCACACGCCCGGAGGATTGCCGGAAAGAAGGTTCATCAGGCCGATAAAATAGCGCACATATCGAAGATGCCCCTGCTTCGCCTCCGGGAACCAGCAGTCAAACAGACCTTTCAGGAAGCTAAGATACGATTCCTCGTCCAGGGAATAGCCCTGCGTTCCCGGCGCCGCTTCCAGCGGATCCAGGCAGGGGATATACTGCTGGTATTCCACACCGAGCCGTGAGAAAAACTGATAAATCTGCTTGATCTGGGGAACGGTCTGGCGGGTAACCACCGTCAGCACATTGAATTCCACCTTGTATTCCTTCAGCAGGTTCAGCGATTCCATGACCCGGCGGAAGGTTCCCTGCCCCGATGGGTCTAAGCGGTTGGCGTCGTGAACCTTCCGGTTCCCGTCCAGTGACAGACCCACAAGAAAGCGGTGTTCCTTAAAAAAGGCCGCCCACTCCCGGTTCAGCACCATGCCGTTGGTCTGAATGGAATGGTGGATGGCGATGCCGTTGACATTCCATTTTGTTTCCAGCGCTATGGCTCTGCGAAAAAAGTCCAGCCCTGCCAGAGTCGGTTCTCCGCCCTGGTAGACAATGGTGCAGCTGCCCTCCGCAAAGGCCAGGGTTCGCTTCAGAATGGATTCCAGCGTATCCTCTGACATAATACCGTAGGAAGCCTGTTCCCGATGGGCGGCCTCGTCGGCATAAAAGCAGTATTGACAGCGCAGATTGCAAAGAGAGCTGGCGGGCTTGAGCATAATGGACAGCGGCGGCATAAGCATTCCTCGTTTCTGTTGATGTTGCCATTATAACATAGCGGAAGAAAAACATCAAGAACGCCGCCCGAAAGGGCGGCGTTCCGATGAAGAATCAGAAGGTGTTCTTGACCTGATGGAAGGCATAAATGCGGAAATCGTTGGGGCTCCATGCGGCAGCCTGTGCGATTTCTTCCTCTGCCTCGTCCCTGCGGCCCAGACCCAGCAGCGCGTAGCCCCGGAGAATATGGCCGTTGACGGAGTTGATCTTCACAATATCATACTCGAAGGGCATGGGCGTGGGAGAGCCGACGCCGTAATAGCTGCGCATATCCTTATTTTTCAGCAGATTGTCGCCGGATTCCAGCATTTCCGTCAGAACCTGCTGCGCCTGACTGAACCGCATCAGCTTCCGCAGAGCCAGCGCCCGGAACATGGACAGCTCGGAAACGGCGGCCTTGTAGACGGCGGCTTCCTCGAAGGCATTTGCCGCTTCCTTGGTTTTGCCCAGAGATTCCAGCAGAGTGCCCAGATAGTAGAAGATGTGGGCTTCCTGGTTGAACCAGGTTTTGGCTTCCCCGTAGGACTTGGGCATATTCACGCCGTTCATGTAAACCTGATAGGCTTCCGCGGCTTTTCCGGCAGCGGCAAGCTCATTGGCGTAAAGCACATGCATCCAGGCGTGCTGCTTGGTCAGGTTGCCCTCGCCGCCCTCGTAGATATGGAACCGCTTGATCTTGGCGGCATGGATGGCCTCCGCGTAACGACCCTGCTGGCAGAGCAGCACAATCCGATCCAGATAGCAGTCATCCCGCTGCGCCAGCAGCTCGGGGTAGCGGCCGTACACCTCCAGCCGCTCCGCCACGGAGACGTTGGTGTTTTTCAGCAGCTGCTGGTACTCAAACAACAGCCGGGGATCCTTCCGGTATTCCAGCGCCCGCTCCATGCAGACCCGTGCGGAGGCGGCGTCGCCCCGCTTGTCGAAATAGGCCAGTGCCAGATTCCGCAGCGCCTTGGCATGGGTGCGGTCCCGGCTGATGCACTGCTCCCACAGCTCTACGGCGTCGTCGTAGCGGAAGCGGTCATAGTACAGATCGCCCAGATAATAGCAGGCATTGGCGTCGGCGGGATTGCTTGCAATGGCGTATTTCAGCACGGCAATGTCCTCCAGCCGTGCCGGGAAGCACAGACCGGTGTCCAGAGAAGCGGCAAAGGCAAGCGCTTTGCTGCCGTCCTGACCCAGCAGATGCCGGCAGTAGCCCCGGTAGTAATGCAGCAGGGGATAACGGCTCCCGCTCAGCTCTATTACGTACAGAGCGTCTTCGGTAAGACCGGCTTCTAAGTAATCGCAGACCACATCCAGATAGTTTTCCGGCTTCTGACCGAACATTTCCCGGATGGCGCCGCCATTGTCTTCATAATGGCTCAGCTCCACTCTTGCCCACAGATCCAAAAGATCTGCGGAAACGGAAGCGGCCGCCAGATTCTTAGCTTCTTCGTCCCGCCCCAGACGGCGCAGGATCGCGGTTTTCAGGTTCACGGCGCGGCTGTGACCGGCATTGAGCCCCAGAGAAATTTCCAGCTTTTCCAGAGCGTCCAGATACTCGCCCTTGCGGCAGTCCAGCGTGGCCAGCTGGAAGTAGGCTGCGCTGCGGTGGGGATAGTTCCACGCGGCGCGGTAAAGGACATCGTAGGCTTCGTCATACGCGCCCAGATACTGCAAGGCCAGACCCTTCAGATAGAAGGCCTCCGTGTCGGCAGGATGCTGGTTGCGGCTGGTGAGCCGGGCAATGGCGGCGTCGCAGTAGGCGACACACTCCCGGAACTTGCCGTCCTTCAGCGCCAGACGCCCCATGGAGGTATTGCAGCGGATGTCGCCGGGGTCACGCTTCAACGCTTCCCGATAGTAATCCCGGGGGTCAAAGTTGTGCTGCTTGTACTGCTCCAGGTGGAAGCCGTTGATGTACAGCTCCTCTACGGTGTCATATTCACAGGGGCGTTTTACGGGGGTGCGAACCTCGATGGGCTGCTTCTGTCCCCGGACGTAGGGCTTGTAGGATACCAGAACCTTGCCGTTTTCGTCGGTCAGGGTGGCGGTCAGATCGGCAGCGTCCGCGTTCAGAGACAGCTCCTTGCACCAGCTGGCCGCGGGGGTCATGTCGGCGGTCTCGGTAAAGAGGACTTCGTCGCCCTTGCGCACCGTGATTCTGGCATTGGGGAAGGAACCGGTGACGTTGAAGCCCAGAAATACCTTTTCGCCCCGCTGCTCCAGATTCATGGCGGCGTCGACGGTGGCGTTCTTCACGTCGCCGATATCCCGGATGGGGTACCAGTACTGCTCAAACTCCTTGGTCTCAAAGGGGGCGACCCAGGTGAAGTCCGGCTGGTTGTCGGTGTAGACGCCGGTCATCAGCTCGATATAGGGGCCGTCCTCGTCGGTGAGGTTGGAGCACCACATTTCGCCGAAATCGCCGTGTCCCCAGGTCCACATTTTTTTGCCGGGGGCAATGTGGTGATCGGCCACGGTGGCGATGCCCTTTTGCAGACCGCCGTCATAACCGGCCACAAAGTCCATGTCGGACTGCCCCTGAGAGACCAGGAAGGAGGAGGGCACCTTTACGGAGTCATACAGGGAAAGGTCGGTGCCTTCGCCGTAGTCAAAGGGTCTTGCGGACTTGTAAATGCCCTTGGCCATGGGCCATTGCAGCACCGCGCGGCGGTCGTGGTCGTTGACCCATTCCACATCCGGCGGGAAAATGGTGCGGTAGGATTCGTTCACGGCCACCGCGAGATTTGCCCACCACATGAAGATCTGGGGCAGATTGGTGCGGTTGTACACCCGGATTTTTGCCTTGATGTAGCTGCGCCCCGGCTCCACGGTGATACCGGCCATGCCCTTCATCCGATAGAAGGGGTCAACTTCGCCTGTCCACAGGGTTTTGCTGCCGTCGGGATTTTCTTCCAGAGACGCTTCCAGAGGCAGGAAGGTGGTGGGGCGGTGATGCTGGGGCCAGTTGAACTCGATGCCGCCGGAAATCCAGGCGCCGGCCAGTCCCACCAGCGCGGGCTTGATGACCCGGTTGCGGTAGATAAAGTCATAATGGCCGATCTTGTCATAGCCGGAGAGAATCTTGCCGCCGATGGCAGGCAGAACCTGGGTCTGAATGTATTCGTTTTCCAGGGTGTAGACCTCGTAGGATACATCCTTCTTTTCGTCGGTGATGCCGTCGGAATAGGGCAGGGGGTAAAGTCTGCCGGATGCTCCCTGATAGGGCTTCTTCTCGAAGAACATGGGCATGGCGTTTGGCTCTTTGGGAATATAGGTGGGGATCACCTGCTG
>CAKTKX010000088.1 GCA_934572365.1 uncultured Oscillospiraceae bacterium | reverse complement strand
TGGGGCATGTAGTCGCTTTCCTCCCGGGAGTCGAAGGCAAATTCCAGAACCTTCATGCCGGGATAGCCGGAGTCCTGCTGCAATTTGCGCACCTCGGGGGTGACGAAGCCCAGGTCTTCGGCGATGAATTCCAGATCGGGCAGAGCCTGCTGGATGGCGCGGACAAAGTCCATTCCGGGGCCTTTCACCCACTTGCCGTTCCGGGCTGTGGTATCCCCCGCCGGCACCGACCAGTAGCTTTCAAAGCCGCGGAAATGATCCAGACGGATAACGTCGTACAGCTTTCCGGCCGCCGCCAGGCGCTGAATCCACCAGGAATAGCGGGTCTGCGCCATCTTTTTCCAGTCGTAAATGGGATTGCCCCAGAGCTGGCCGTCCGCGGTGAAGGAATCCGGGGGGCAGCCCGCCACCTGTTCCGGATGGCGGCTTTCGTCCAGCTGGAACAGCTCCGGATTTGCCCACACGTCTGCCGAATCCAGGGGCACGTAAATGGGAACGTCGCCGATGATCCGGACGCCCTTGGCGTTGGCGTAGCTGCGCAGCGCCTTCCACTGTTTGTCAAATTCATACTGAGCAAAGAATTGCAGCCGGATTTCCTCGGACAGCTCCCGGCGCTTTTCCGCCAGAGCGTCCGCCTTTCGCAGACGCAGATCTTCCGGCCAGTCCAGCCAGGGCTTGCCGCCCAGGGTGTCCTTCAACGCCGTGAACAGAGCATAGTCTTCCAGCCAGCTCCGGTTCTGCTCCACGAAGGTTTCGTAGGCTTCATCCGGCGCAAACCGCTGGAACGCCAGCCGCAGAACCGCCATCCGGTGGGCGTACATCGCGCCAAAATCCACCCGTGCCGGGTTGCTGCCCCAGGGAATGTTCCGGATTTCCTTCTTTTCCAGCAGCCCCTCCTCCGCCAGGGTATCCAGGTCGATGAGATAGTGGTTGCCCGCGCAGGCGCCCAGGGACTGGTAGGGGGAGTCGCCGTAGCCCGTTGGAGTCAGGGGCAAGATCTGCCAGCACCGCTGTCCGGCCTTGACCAGAAAGTCCACAAAGGCATAGGCGTCCTTCCCCATGGTGCCGATGCCGTAAGGGGTCGGCAGGGAGGTAATATGCATCAAAATTCCGCTTTCGCGCATTGCAATGGTCTCCTTAATTGATACCGCTTTACGTTCTTATCGAAAAACAGCATCTGTGATATGTGATCGTTCATTAAAATGCTCAATTCAGAATTGAGCATTTTAATGGATTATCAGTGTGAAATTTCCCGGATGCTCTCCCGGGAGAGAATCTCAAAGGGTACCGTCTCATGGCAGGCGGGCGCGCTGCGCTCGATATTCCCCAGCAGAATTTCCACGCTGCGCTTTGCCAGCAGGGAAACGGTCTGACGGACGGTGGCCAGTCTCGGCACCAGGAAGCTGCTCAGCGGCAGGCCGTCCACGCCCATGACCGACACGTCCTCCGGCACCCGCAGGCCGTTGTCCTGTAAGGCGCGGATGGCGCCGATGGCCATCACGTCGGCGGTGGCGAAAATCGCGGTGAACCGGCAGCCCTTATCCAGCAGCGCCTTGGTTGCCTGATAACCCGCCTGATAGGAATAGCGCACGCCCTGATAGTCCCGGTTGGGGTCGAAGGGAATGCCGTGTGCCGTGAAGGACTGCATACAGCCCTCGTAGCGCAGGCGGCTGATGTCGGAAATGGCCCGGTCGCCGCCGATGATGGCGATGCGGCTATGTCCCAGACGAATCAACGTATCCACGGCGCTGCACGCGGCCTCCCGGTCGTCGGTGGAGACGCTGGACAGGTTGTCAAAGGACAGCATGGAGGCGTCGTTGGTGACCACAACGCAGGGAACGTCAATGCCCCCGAAATCCCGGATAAAGTTCTCGTTGTTGCCGCCCAGGAACAGAATGCCCAGGGGCTTTTTTTCCCGGCACAGCTGCGCGGCTCTGCGCACCTCGTTTGCATCCTCGTCCATATAGTCCACCGCCAGCTGGTAGCGGGTATGGGCGATCAGCGTCTGGATGGACTCCACCATCTCCCCGAACAGCTCGTTGCCGATACCCTTGACCACCACCAGAATGGTGGTGGAATGAATCTGCTTGAGCTGCTTGGCGTTGACGTTCAGCTGAAAGCCGCTTTCGGCGGCGGCCTCCAGGATTTCCTGCCTTGCCCGCTCACTGACGTTGGGATGATTGTTCAGCGCCCGGGACACAGTGCCGACGGCATAGCCGGTCTTGGCGGCCAGGTCTTTGATGGTCATGGCGTTCGCCTCCTTTCTCTTTTCGGAATCCTTGAAATGCCCACCGGCTGTTTATACGGCCGGTGGGTATAAAATCAGTTAGAAGAGATTATCCCTTCACGGCACCGGCAACGACTCCCTTGATGATATACTTCTGGCTGAACAGATAGACAATAACGATGGGGAGAACGGTCAGCATAATGCAGGCCATCATCGGCCCCATTTCCACCTTGCCGTAGCTGCCCTTAAAATACTGAATCAAAATGGGGACAGTGGTATACTTTTTCCGATCCAACACCAGGTACGGGAGCAGGTAGTCGTTCCATACCCACATGGTTTCCAAAATGCCCACGGAAATCAGGGTAGGCTTCAGAACCGGCAGCACGATCTGGAAATAGGTCTGCAACGGATTGCAGCCGTCGATCATGGCCGCTTCCTCAATTTCCAGAGGTATGGACTTCATAAAGCCGGTGAACATGAACACCGCCAAACCCGCGCCGAAGCCTAGATAAATCACCCAGATATTGTAGGGGGTATTCAGCTTCAGCTGGTCGGAGGTTGCCGCCAGAGTGAACATCAGCATCTGGAAGGGAACCACCATGGAAAACACGAACAGGAAATAGCACAGCTTGGTAAACGGGTTTTCCACGCGAGTGATATACCAAGCGCACATCGAGCAGAACAGCAAAATCGCTGCCACAGAGGTCACGGTGATCAGCAAGCTGGTAACGAACGCAGAGGCAAAACCCTTGGAGCTGACGGCGTTGATATAGTTGGCCAGTCCTGCAAAGGACTTGGCAGCGGGCAGCTGGAATACGGTATTGGTGGAAATCGCGGTCTCGACCTTTAACGAATTGAGCAGGATCATGATCACGGGATAAATCCACGCAATACACAGCACTCCCAGGACTACTGTCAGAATATTGTTAAACAGGGTGTTTCTCTTTTCCATTACTGCTGCACCTCCTTGGAGCGGGTCAGTCGAAGCTGGATCATGGAAATTGCAATGACCATGATGCAGAATACCACGGCCTTCGCCTGCCCGATGCCCTTCCAGGCAGCGCCGGATCGGGCGTAGAAGTTATTGTAGATATTCAGAGCCAGCATTTCGGTGGCGTGGTTGGGGTCGCCGCCGGTCAGAGCCAGGTTCTGGTCAAACAGCTTGAAGGAATTGGTCAGGGTCAGGAACATGCAGATGGTTATGGAGGGCATCACGTTGGGGATCTTGACGCGGAACAGCGTCTGCGTGCCAGTAGCGCCGTCGATTTTGGCAGCTTCAATCAGCTCCCCGGGGATGGACTGCAATCCGGCAATGTAGATGATCATCATGTAACCGATCTGCTGCCAGCACATCAGGACAATCATGCCCCAGTAGCCTGCAGTGGTGTTCAGCGCCAGCAAAGGCTTGCCGATCAGGCTCAGGAAGCAGTTGATAAGGATGTTCCAGATATAGCCCAGGACGATGCCGCCAATCAGGTTGGGCATAAAGTAGACCGTCCGGAACAGGTTGGTTCCCAGGATACCCTTGGTCAGCGCCAGCGCCACGGCAAAGGCCAGCACGTTGATCAGGATGGTAGATACTACAGTAAAGCTTGCGGTAAAGCCCAGGGACGACCAGAACTGGGAATCCTGAAACACGTTAATGTAGTTTCCGATACCAACCCAGGTGGCCTTATTGATGGTGGTAAACTTGCAGAACGACAGATACAGTCCCTCCAGGAATGGCACCACAAAGCCGATCATGAAGGCAAGCAATGTCGGCAGCACGAAAACCGGCCACCATTTTTTTGTTGCTTTGACCAAGTGAACTCCTCCTTAATTCTCTTAATGGCAAAAGGCAGACAGCGGTGACTCCGCAGGCTGCCTTTCATCATCAGGACTCCGAAAAGGAGAGGGTGGGCAGGAAGCCCACCCTCTTGTGATTTAGAATCAGCCCTGCAGCTTGTACTCGGCAGCCCAGTTGTCCACAAAAGCGGAGACAACGGCATCCCAGTTGGCATCGGTCTGATCGGCAGCGTAGGCGGTCAGCGCGGATCCCAGAACGTTCTTCCACTCCTCGGAAGGCATGGTGGGGAAGTTCCAAGACACAGGGGTCTTGCCCTCGGCGGTGTAAGCAACATCCTGCTTGACGAACAGGTTGGTGGACTCAACAGCAGTGTCGAAGGGGATAACGAAGCCCATGTCGTTTGCCATGGCCTCGGCGCCATCGGTGACACACCAGTTCATGAACGCCAGGGTAGCGGCGATGTCTTCCTCGGAAGCATCCTTGTTGACACACCAGTAGTTCTCAGTACCGGTGCACAGGCCCTGCTTGGCTTCGTCGCCCACACCGATGTAGATGGGGATCATAGCCAGCTCGTCGTCGGAGTAGACAGCGGACAGGGAGCCGTATTCCCAGGAGCCGTTCTGATAGAAGACGGCCTTGCCCTCCAGGAACTCGTTGCGGCTGTCGTCGCCGGTCTTGGCAGACAGCTCAGCGGGGGCACAGGTAGAGTTGTTGATGTACAGGTCCCAGATGTTGCGGTAGTTGTCCAGATAGGTGCCCTTGATCTCGGTGGTGGTGCCGATGCCGTCCGCCTGATACTCGAAGTAGATAGGCAGGTTGGCCAGATGGGTCTTGAATCTCCAGTCGGAGGAGCCGTCCATACCGGCGGAGGTGAAGGCGGCAAAGCCCAGCTCACCGCTGCGGGCAGTGATGTCTTCGGCAACTTTCTTCAGGGTATCAAAAGAGTTGATATCATCAACCGTGTAACCGGCTTTCTCCAGCAGGGTCTTGTTGGTGATAAGGCCATAGGACTCGACGACGTAAGCAATGCCCAGAACGGCGTCGCCATCCTTCAGAGCAAAGCCGTCGGAAGTCAGGTGGCTGTACAGGTCGGAGCCGGACAGATCGTAGCAGTAGTCAGCCCAGTTGGCCAGACCCACAGGGCCGTTGACCTGGAACATGGTGGGAGCTTCGGTCTTGCCCATCTCGGCCATCAGGGTTTCCTCGTAGGTGCCGGAAGCGGCAGTAAGAACGGTGACAGGCACGCCGGTCTGAGCGGTGTACTCAGCGGCCAACTTCTGCCAGGCCTCATCCTGCTCGGGCTTGAAGTTCAGGTAGTAGACGGAGCCGGCAGCGGCGGGCGCGTCGGTCTTGGCCTCGGTGGCGGGAGTGTCAACCTTGGCTTCGGTGGGAGCCTTGGTCTCGGTAGTGGTCTTGGAGCCGCAGGCGGCCAGACCCATTACCATGACAACAGCCAGCAGCAATGCAATCAGCTTTTTCATTCGTGTTTCCTCCTATTATCGTTCCGGCAGAGCCGGATGGTGGTTTGGAAACGATTCCAACGTTTCCATGCCAACATCATAGCGCACATTGTCTAAAAGTGCAACTGAAATTTTCGCTTTTTTGAAAGTTCTGCATATTCAACAATTTTTGGTATGCTGTTTTGGTGATTATTTCGGCTGCCCCGGAATTTGCGGCAGTTTCCCTCGATTTACAGGCGGCGCCGCCACCTTTGGGGTGACGGCGCTGTGGATTTTACTTCTTGTACAGGATACGAATGGAATTCAGGACGCACAACATGGCCACGCCGGAATCGGCGATCACCGCCAGCCACATGGAGGCATAGCCGCACAGGCCGAGGATCATGACGGCCAGCTTCACCGCCAGAGCGAACACCACATTCTGCCACGCAATCCGGGCGGTCTGTCTGGAAATGCGGAGCGCCTGAGGCACCGCCGCCACGTCGGAGGTCATGAACACCACGTCCGCCGCCTC
>CAKTKX010000087.1 GCA_934572365.1 uncultured Oscillospiraceae bacterium | reverse complement strand
CAGGACTCCGGCTATCCCGGCATGAAGGTTCTGGAATTTGCCTTCGACTCCCGGGAGGAAAGCGACTACATGCCCCATCTGTACCCCGTGGACTCCGTGTGCTACACCGGCACCCACGACAACGTGACTCTCAAGCAGTGGTTTGACGAAGCCGCGCCGGAGGATGTGGCCTGCGCGAAAACCTATCTCGGACTGAACCGGGAGGAGGGCTATATCCGGGGCATGATTCGCGGCTGCATGGGTTCCGTGTCCCGGCTGTGCGTGGTGCAGATGCAGGACTATCTGGAATTGGGCAAGGAAGCTCGGATGAACTTTCCCGGTACGCTGTCCAGCGCCAACTGGACGTGGCGCGCGGAAAAGGGCTTTGACTCCGACGCTCTGGCCGCGAGAATTTACGCTGCCACAAAGCTGTACGGACGCGTGGGGAAATAACGGATTTCCCTTGCGGAACAAGGAAAAACTGCTCTGAACCATAATGTAGCGAAATTTCACCGGGAACCGGGATTTTGTCCGGGTTCCCGGTTGATTTTTTGGAAACGTTTTTTCTTGCATCGGCGGGGATTTTTCCGAAAAAACGGCACAAATTATGCGAGTTTCTGCATTATTCACAAAATTCTGCCCCAATGTCTATTTTTTATGTGAATACTATAAAAAAGTTGAAAATTAACATTTTTTCCGATTGATTTTACCGCCCGTTTGACTTACAATAGAAGACGAGCGGATTTTGAGAAAACAGTCCGACGCGACTGCCACCGGGGTGATGTGCATGCTGAATATTGTTCTGGTGGAACCGGAGATACCGCAGAACTGCGGCAATATCGCCCGCACCTGCGCCGCAACAGGCTGCCGTCTGCACCTGATACGGCCGCTGGGCTTTGACATCTCCGAAAAGGCCGTCCGCCGTGCGGGTCTGGATTACTGGCACATGGTGGAGGTTCGGGACTACGAAAATCTGGAGGACTTCTTCGCGAAGAATCAGGTGGAGGAAATGTGGTGCCTGTCCACGAAAGCGCCGAGGAGCTATACCGAGGCTGCCTTTCACGACGGCTGCTACCTGTTTTTCGGGAAGGAGACTAAGGGACTTCCGGAGGACTTCCTTCGGGCGCACTACGACGCGTGTGTTCGCATTCCCATGCGTCCGGATGCCCGGAGTCTGAACCTGAGCAATGCGGTTGCCGTCACCGTCTACGAGGCACTGCGTCAGCTGTCGTTTCCCAATTTGCGCGACTTCGGTAAAATGCGGGAGTGACCTCCCGAGAATATGGAGGAGTTATCATGAACTACAATAAAAAGTCCATCGAGGACATCGACGTGGCCGGCAAGCGGGTCCTGTGCCGCTGCGACTTCAATGTTCCCACCAAGAACGGCGTCATCACCTCCGACAAGCGGATCGTTGCCGCCATGCCCACCATCAAGTACCTGGTCGACCACAATGCCAAGGTCATCCTCTGCTCTCACATGGGCAAGCCCAAGGGCGAGTGGAAGCCCGAGCTGAGCCTGAAGATCGTGGCAAAGCGCATCAGCGAGCTGCTGGGCAAGGAAGTCGTCATGGCTGCCGACGTGGCCGGTGAGGACGCCAAGGCCAAGGCCGCCGCTCTGAAGGACGGCGACGTGATGCTGCTGGAGAACACCCGGTTTGAGAAGGGCGAGACCAAGAACGATCCCGAGCTGAGCAAGGCTCTGGCTTCCCTGGCGGACGTGTTCGTCAACGATGCCTTCGGCACCGCTCACCGCGCCCATTCTTCCACCGCCGGTGTGGCCGATTATCTGCCCGCCGTCAGCGGCTTCCTGGTTCAGAAGGAAGTTTCCATCATGGGCAAGGCGCTGTCCGATCCCGAGCGTCCTTTCGTCGCGGTTCTGGGCGGCGCAAAGGTCTCCGACAAGCTGAATGTTATCAACAACCTTCTGGAAAAGGTGGACACCCTGATCATCGGCGGCGGCATGGCCTACACCTTCCTGGCCGCCAAGGGCTACGCCGTTGGCAAGTCCCTGCTGGACGAGAGCAAGATCGACTACTGCAAGGACATGATGGCCAAGGCGGAAGCCAAGGGCGTTAAGCTGCTCCTGCCTGTGGACGTGGTCGTTGCCGATTCCTTCCCCGACCCCATCGACGGCCCCATCGACGTTACCACCGTTGACGCCGCTGCCATCCCCGCCGACAAGGAAGGTCTGGACATCGGCGAGAAGACCTGCGCTCTGTTCGCTTCCGCGGTGAAGGGCGCCAAGACCGTCGTCTGGAACGGCCCCATGGGCGTGTTTGAGAATCCCACTCTGGCCAAGGGTACCATCGCCATGGCACAGGCTCTGGCGGATTCCAGCGCCACCACCATCGTCGGCGGCGGCGACAGCGCTGCGGCCTGCGAGCAGCTGGGCTTTGCCGACAAGATCACCCATATTTCCACCGGCGGCGGCGCTTCTCTGGAATTCCTGGAAGGCCTGGAGCTGCCTGGCATTGCCTGCCTGGAAGACAAATAATCCGGGAATCGCGTTTCTATTAACAGCCCTACCAATAAAAGGAGAAATGGAATCATGAACAGAAAATACCGCAAGACCGTTATTGCCGGCAACTGGAAGATGAACAAGACCCCCTCCGAGACCAAGGAGTTTATGACCCAGCTGAAGGCTATCCTGCCCAAGGGTCGCTGGTGCGACGTGGCTCTGTGCGTTCCCGCCGTGTGCATTCCCGCCGCTGTCCGCGCCATGCGTGAGACCCGGGTAGGCATCGGTGCCGAGAACTGCAACGCCAACGCTTCCGGCGCTTACACCGGTGAGATCGCCACCAACATGCTGGTGGACGCCGGCTGCAAATACGTCATCATCGGCCACTCCGAGCGCCGCGCCATGGGCGAGACCGACGCCGATGTCAACGCCAAGGTTCTGGCTGCTCTGAACGCCGGTCTGACCCCCATCATGTGCTGCGGCGAGACCCTGGAGCAGCGCCAGAGCGGCATCACCACCGAGTGGATCACCATGCAGATCAAGCTGGGTCTGGCTGGCGTTCCCGAGGACAAGATCCGCAAGGTCATCATCGCCTACGAGCCCATCTGGGCCATCGGCACCGGCCTGACCGCCACTCCCGAGCAGGCGGAAGAGGTCTGCGAGAACATCCGTACCGTGGTGCGCAAGCTGTACTCCTCCAAGAACGCCCGTGCGATCTCCATCCTGTACGGCGGCTCCATGAACGACAAGAACGCCTTCGAGCTGCTGGCACAGCCCGACATCGACGGCGGTCTGATCGGCGGCGCGTCTCTGGTTCCCGAGAAGTTTGTCAAGATCATCGAGGCTGCCAACCAGCCCACTGTCTAATTTTTGCCAGTCTCTGATGGGCAGCCGCGAACAAAAGCGGCTGCCCATCTTTGCCCCTTATTTCAATTGGAGGTGTATTGATGAAGACACTTCTTCTGTCCGCACTGGACGCACAGACTCCGAAAATCGCCGCAGACCTGATCCGTCAGGGGGAGCTGGTGGCGATCCCCACGGAGACGGTTTACGGCCTGGGCGCAAACGGTCTGGACGAAGCCGCCGTGACCAAAATTTTTGAAGCCAAGGGTCGTCCCCAGGATAACCCCTTGATTCTGCATATCTGCGGCGCGGAGCAAATCGAACTGTTCTGCCACGATGTGCCTGGGGCGGCCTATGAGCTGGCGAAAAAATTCTGGCCGGGGCCGCTGACCATGGTGCTGCCCGCCCGGGACTGCGTTCCCCGGCGCACCACCGGAGGACTCGCCACCGTGGCCGTCCGCTGCCCGGACAATACCGTGACCCGGGAGATCATCCGTCTTGCGAGGGTTCCCATTGCCGCGCCCTCCGCCAACATTTCCGGGAAGCCCTCCACCACCACCGCCCAGCACGTTCTTCACGACCATGACGGGAAAATCGCCGCCATCGTGGACGGCGGCGCTTGCCGGGTGGGGGTGGAGTCCACCATTGTGGACTTGACGGAAGACCGCCCCCGGCTTCTCCGCCCCGGCGGGATCACCCCGGAGCAGCTGATCGGCGTTCTGGGAGACCTGGTCATCGACAAGGCCGTCACTGCCCAGATTGACAAGGACGCCGTGGTGAAGGCCCCCGGCATGAAATACCGCCATTACGCCCCGGCGGAGCCGGTGGTCATCGTCTCCGGCAGCCGGGAAAAGGCCGCCGCCTACATCCGCCGCCATTTCACCCCCGGCGACCGGGTGCTGTGCTTTGAAGAAGAGCTGCCCTTGTACGCCGGGTGCAGCCCCCTGTCCTACGGCCGGGAGGCGGACGTCAACACCCTGTCCGCCGGCTTGTTTGCCGCCCTGCGGGAGCTGGACGACCCCAGCATTCATCAGGTCTACGCCCGGTGTCCGGTGGGGGGCGGCGTGGCCTATGCCGTGCAGAACCGGCTGAAAAAGGCCGCGGCGTTCCACATTGTGGACGCGGAGGCGGAAGCATGATCCTGGGCATAACCGGCGGCACCGGCTGCGGGAAAACCACCCTGCTGAACGTCCTGAAGGAGCGGGGGGCGGTGGTTCTGGACTGCGACGCCATCTACCACGAGCTGCTGACACGGGACGCGTCCCTTCTTGCGGCCATCGAGGCGCGCTTCCCCGGCACGGTGGAGGACGGCGTTTTGCAGCGAAAAAAGCTGGGAAATTTGGTATTTTCCTACAAAAACGCCCTGCTGGATTTGAACAGAATCACCCACGCCGCCGTGAAGCGGGAGGTGCTTCGCCGTCTTTCGGAAAAGCCTGCCCTTGCCGCCATCGACGCTATCGCGCTGTTTGAAGGGGGACTGGCCGAGCTGTGCGACGTGACGGTCGCCGTCACCGCCCCGGTGGAAGACCGGGTTCGCCGCCTTATGCGCCGGGACGGCATTCCGGAAGACTACGCCCGCCGCCGCATTGCCGCCCAGCCGGAGGAGAGCTGGTTCCGGGAAAAATGCGATTATGTGTTGGAAAACACCGGCTCGGCGTCGGAATTCCGGGGAAAATGCCTTGCGTTTTTGCGGAAGATTGGTATAATAGATGCAGCGAGCGAGCGCCGCAGGTCGCTGCAATGCACCGTCCACCCGGTGGGGACACTGGGGACATATACCTTCGTTGTCGTCTGCTCCCGGTACGACGGGAAGTGGCTTCTCAGCCGCCACAGGGAGCGGGACACCTGGGAGACCCAGGGCGGCCACATCGAGCCGGGAGAAACGCCAATGCAGGCTGCCCGGCGGGAGCTGTATGAGGAAAGCGGCGTCCGGGACGCGGAGCTGTACCCGGTCTGCGACTACTGCGGCTTCGATGCCCAAAGCGCTGCCAACGGCATGGTGTTTTTTGCGGCGGTTCGCCGCCTGGAGCCCCTGCCGGAAAGCGAGATCAGGGAGGTCAGGCTGTTTCCGGCGCTGCCGGAAAATCTGACCTACCCCAACGTAACGCCCCGCCTGATGGCGGAGGCGGAAAGAAACATAGGAGGATGCAACATGACCACAGAAGAACTGCGTAATTCCCTGCTGGCGTCGCCCAAGAACGGCTACACCCGGATTTCCGACGCCCAGCGGGATGAAATGGAAGGCTATGCCCAGCGCTACATGGCGTTCATGAGCGAGTGCAAGACCGAGCGGGAGGCCACGGCCTGGGCTGTCCGGGAAGCCGAGAAGCTGGGCTACAAGCCCTTCGCCCCCGGCATGGAAGCCAAGCCCGGCGACAAAATCTACTACAACAACCGCAATAAGTCTATCGCTTTGGCCGTTGTCGGCGCTAAGCCCCTGAGCGAGGGCGCGAATATCTGCGCTGCCCACGTGGACTCTCCCCGGCTGGACATCAAGCCCAATCCCCTGTACGAGGATTCCGAGATCAGCTACCTGAAGACCCACTATTACGGCGGCATCAAGAAATACCAGTGGACAGCCATTCCTCTGGCGCTCCACGGCGTGGTGTACCGGGCAGACGGCGCTGTGGTCACGGTCACCATCGGCGAGGACGAGGGCGACCCCATTCTGATGGTTTCCGACCTGCTGCCCCATCTGGCGGCGGATCAGATGCAGAAGCCCGCGGGGAAGATCATCGAGGGCGAGCAGCTGAA
>CAKTKX010000086.1 GCA_934572365.1 uncultured Oscillospiraceae bacterium | reverse complement strand
GAAATTCAGCTTGCGGCGGAAATTTCCCGGAAGCTGCTGGAAGGACGGGAGGTCACGCTGTGAAAATCTACAAAATGACGGCCACCTTCGGCAAGCTGGAGCGCGCGGAGCTGACCCTCCAGCCGGGTCTGAACATCCTCACCGCCCCCAACGAATGGGGCAAAAGCACCTGGTGCGCCTTTCTCGCGGCCATGCTCTACGGTCTGGACACCCGGGCAAAAACCACGAAAACCGCCCTCGCCGACAAGGAGCGCTACGCCCCATGGTCGGGCAATCCCATGGCAGGGCGCATTGACCTGAATTGGAACGGCCGGGACATCACCATCGAGCGCCGCACCAAGGGCAGAGTCCCTCTGGGTGAATTCAAGGCGTACGAAACCGATTCCGGGCTGCCTGTCCCGGAGCTGACGGCAGCGAACTGCGGCCAGCAGCTGCTGGGCGTGGAGCAGACGGTGTTCCGCAGGGCTGGGTTTATCCGTCAGTCGGACTTGCCCGTTACGCAGGATGAAGCTCTCCGTCGCCGCCTGAACGATCTCGTGACCACCGGCGACGAAAGCGGCGCGGGCGACCGGCTGGCAAAAAACCTCCGGGATCTGAAAAACCGCTGCCGCTACAACAAAAGCGGTCTTCTCCCCCAGCTGGAAAGCCAGCGGGACGCCTTACAGGATAAGGTCGAGGAACTGGACGCGCTGGACGCACAGGTGAAGAAGCTGAAAATGCGTCTGGACGACGTCAAGACATGGCTGCAGCAGCTGAACACCCATCAGGCCGCGCTGGACTATGCCGCCGCGGAGGCGGACGCCGGGCGGGTCGCGCAGGCGCGGGAAGCGCTGGAACAGGCGCAGGATTTACTTGCCATCCGGGAAGCCGCCTGCGAAAAGCTGCCGTCTCAGGAGGACGCGGAAAAGAAGCTCAAGGAGCTGCGCGCCTTCCGCGACGAGTGGAACGCCCTGCAGATGGAAAACCAAATGCTTCCCCGCGCCCCCCTGCCCCCGGCGAAGAAAGACCCCTTCGCGGACATGGACGTGACGGCGGCCATGGAAATGGTCAACGCGGACCGTCAGACCATGACCGGACTGCGGGGCAGCAAAATGCCGATTTTGCTGCTGATTCTGGGCGCTATCATCATGGCCGGTGCGATTGCGCTGCTGGTGATGCAGAATTATCTCCCGGCGGGCATCCTCGGTATGGTTTCCGTGCTTCTTCAGGCGCTCAGCCTCTTGGGAATGCAAAGGCTGAAAAAGCAGACCGAGGCACTGGAAAAGAAATACGGAACCGCCGACCCCGCCCATTGGACGGACTCCCTGCGGGAATATGAGACTGCCCTCCGGGCGTACAACGCCGCCCAGAAGGAATATCAGGACGCCCAGGGAGACGTGGAAGTGCGTCTGATGGTTATGCGCAAGCGCCGGGATTCCCTGTGCGGCGCACAGGAGCCGGATGCTGTCATGGAATTCTGGCAGCAGATCACGAACAAATGGGAAGCCTACCACACCGCCCGGCGGGAAGCCCAGCGGGCGCAAAATCTGGTGGATACCCTCAGCGCCATGGCAAAGCCTGTCCGGCCTCCCGTTGGCGTGGATACCCTGACCCATTCCCCGGCGGACACGGCGCGGCTGCTGTCGGACTGCACCGAGGAGCAGCAGCGGCTGCAAAGCCGCATCAGCCAGTACAAAGGCCGGATGGAAGCCTTGGGCGACCGGGCGCAGCTGGAAAAGCAGCTGGCGTCGGTCAACGCCCGTCTTGCCCAGCTGGAAAAGACCTACACCGCCCTGACCATCGCGCAGGAAACGCTGGCGCAGGCGCGGTCGGAGTTACAGCGGCGATTCGCCCCCCGAATTTCCCAGCGGGCGCAGACCTATCTTTCCGCCATGACCGGCGGGCGCTACCAGCGCCTTTCCATGGGCGAGGACTTCTCCCTCCAGGCCGGAACCGGTGACGAGGAAACCCTCCACGACGCCCTGTGGCGCAGCGACGGCACCATCGACCAGCTGTACCTCGCCCTTCGTCTGGCTGTGGCGGAAGAACTGACCCCGGAGTCCCCCCTGATTCTGGACGACGCGCTGGTGCGCTTCGACGATACGCGGATGCAGGCGGCGCTGGCCATTCTGGAAGACATGGCGAAAAGCCGTCAGGTCATTCTGTTCACCTGCCAGCAGCGGGAGGGAAATGCCGCAAACGTATAGATATTGTTCTGCAAACAGCGGAGAAAGCGCGGCTTTCTCCGCTGTTTGCGGAAAAGTTCCCATGGCCTTCTGTTGCGAAACTTTTCCAGATTTTCTCAGCTTTGTCATAATTTTGTAATTTTCCCTTGACAATAGGGGTTTACTATGTTAAACTATTTTCCGAAAGGTTTAATTCATTAAACTTTTGTATTTCCAGATACACCCAAAGGAGGTATTCTGATTGGAAGTGCCCAAAATCTTTGAAAGCGAATACCGCTTCTGCCTGATTCTATGGGAGCATGAGCCGATCAATTCCACCCATCTCGTCGAGCTGTGCAAGGAGCAGCTGGGCTGGTCGAAGGCCACCACCTACACCGTCATCCGCCGTCTGTCGGAGCGGGGCGTGGTAAAGAACGAGAACGCCGTGGTCACCGCCCTTGTCTCCAAGGAACAGGCGCAGGCGTCCCGGCTGGACGAAATGGTGGAGGAAACCTTTCAAGGCTCCATGCCCGCCTTTATCGCCGCCTTCTCCCGGAGTAAGAAGCTCACCCGGGACGAGGTGGCACAGTTGAAAGCACTCATTGACAATTACGAGGAGGATCGAACATGAACACATTGTTCCAGAACATCCTGACGGCCAGCTTCCACGGCAGCATCGTCATTCTGGCCGTTATGCTGCTGCGGCTGGCGCTGAAGAAAACGCCCCGGAAGTACATCTGTCTGCTCTGGCTGCTGGCGGGACTGCGGCTGCTGATGCCCTTCCAGATCCAGAGCGACCTGAGCCTGCAGCCCAGCGCCGACCCGGTGGCGAAGGTGCAGCAGCAGATCAGCCGCTCTCAGATGCCCGCCGCGCCGGAAGATTTTTCTCCGGCCGATCTGGAAGTCCCGTCGCCGGTGCAGACGCCCGAGGCGCTTCCGGACGTCCAGGCTCCCGTCACCACCGTCATCAGCAGCACCCCCTCCCCTGCCCCGGAAACCGTGCCGGAACCGGATACGGGCATTGACTTCCTGTCAGTCCTGCCCTGGTTCTGGTTCGGCATCGCCTGCTGCTTCGGCATTTACAGTCTGTACACCTACCTGACCCTGAAGCTGAAGGTTCGGGAGGCAGTCAAGATCCCCGGCGGCTGGGAATGCGACCGCATCGAAACCGCTTTTATTCTGGGCTTCATCCGCCCGAACATCTACATCCCCATGGGTATGACCCCCGAGGAGCAGCGCTACATCCTCGCCCACGAGCGCACCCATCTGGACAAGGGCGACCACTGGTTCAAGATGGTGGGCTTTCTGGCGCTGGCGCTGCACTGGTTCAATCCGCTGGTGTGGGCGGCCTACATCCTGCTGTGCAAGGACATCGAGATCGCCTGCGACGAGCGGGTGGTGCAGTTCATGGAGCTGGACGAGCGGAAAGCCTACTCCGCCGCCCTGCTGAACTGCTCCACCAATCGGGCGCACTTCGCGGCCTGTCCCGTGGCCTTCGGCGAGGTGAGCGTCAAGGAGCGCATCAAGTCGGTGCTTTCCTATAAGAAGCCCGGCTTCTGGATCAGTCTGGTGGGTGTGATCGCCATTGTCTTTGTGGCGGTGTGCCTGGTGACCAGCCCCGCGAAAAAAGATGCGGCAGCCGCCGGGGATACCGAACCCACCGCTTCCTCTGATGCCGTCACCGTCCGCAATGTGGACGAGCTGCTGGCCGCCATCGCGCCGGACGCCGTCATTCAGCTGGAACCGGGAACCTACAACCTGTCCGGCGCAACCGGCTACGGCCTGCCCTCGGAAAGCCCCTACTATGCATGGACGGAAAAGTACGACGGCTTTGAGCTGATGCTGCAAAACGTGAAGAACCTGACCATCCGCGGCAGCGGCAAGGTGAACACGACTCTGGAATGCGACCCCCGGTCTGCCAGCGTCATCAATCTGAAGAATTGCGAAAATGTCACGCTGGAGGATTTCACCGCCGGTCACACCCTGGAACTGGGCGAGTGCAGCAGCGGCGTTATTTACCTGCAAAACTGCACCGGCACCGACATGAACCGCCTCGGCATTTACGGCTGCGGCATGATCGGATTGCAGGCGGCGGATTCCAAGGACATTTCTCTCGCGGACAGCGACGTGTACGACTGCTCCAGCAGCGCCGCCGAGATCATCAGCTGTGAAGACGTCACCATCTCCGGAACCCGTATTTACCGCATCGGCTCCGAGGAATACGGCGGATACACCTATTTTGATATTGGTTCCAGCCGGAATGTGACGGTGGAAAACTGTGAAATCAGCGACAGCAGCCTTATGTATCTGGCAATCGTTTCCGGAAGCGCCGTTCAGATGAAGGGCAACCTGTTCTCCAACAACCGCAGCCAGCTGGAAGCATTCAACTTCCAGTATGAGTACCACGAAGATACCCAGACGCCGGCAGACGAGTCGGGTATGGTTCTGGACGGCAACCGGTTTGAAAATTGCAGCGTCCGCCGCTGGTTTGGCGACGGCGGTACCGTCACGGACGGTGCGGGCAATCCCCTTACCAACGATCAGATGAATGAGCTGTACTCCACAGGCGCAACCGAGCCGACCCAGAATCAGCTGGAAATCCACGTTTCTACGGTGGACGAACTGATCGCCGCCATCGGCCCCAATGTGGATATCGTGCTGGACGCAGAGCTGTACGACCTCAGCACCGCCACCGGCTACGGCACCTCCAAGGGAGACTATTACTACTGGCTGGACGAATTTGACGGCCCCCAGCTGGTCATCGACGGGGTGAGTAACCTGACCATCCGCAGCAATGACGGCAATGTAACAGGCCACACCATCGCCGCCATCCCCCGCTACGCCAACGTTCTGACCTTCCAGTCGTGCAGCTACATCACCCTCTCCGGCTTCACCGCCGGTCACACAAGGGAGCCCGGTTACTGCTCCGGCGGCGTTCTGCGGTTCCAGGACAGCGACCACATCACCGTGGACAAATGCGGTCTCTACGGCTGCGGCATTCTGGGCGTAGACGCGGAATACTGCACCGATATACGGGTCGCCAACTGCGACATCTACGAGTGCAGCCAGGGCGGCGTCCAGTTCTGGAGCTCCGAGGGCATTGTAATGGAAAACAACACCCTGCGGGATCTGGGCGGCAGCGACATGAGCTTCCACAACTGCAGGGACGTGACGGTGAACGGTGGAACCGCGATTCCCGCCAATATGTTCCTCAGTCTGATCCTCCAGTCGGAGGAACAGCAGGGTACAGAAGCGCTCAGCGCCTTCGTTACGGAGTTTGCGTATGCCTATTTTTACGGAGATATGGATACGCTGCCCCGGCTGCTCTCCAAGGACTACGCAGGCGGAGTGGAAGCCTATTCCGGCAATACGAACGATGTGATCGTGTGCTGGCATGAGGTCACGGTGGACATGTGGAAAGAGGCAGACGCCAACGGCACCTATGAATTTGCCTACCCCTACCGCGAGAACGTTGACAGCGAAATTGCCTATCTGACCATCGTCGTCGTCAGAGAAAACGACGCATGGAAGGTCAGCCGCTACTCTCTGGCCGAATAAAACAAAACCAGTCCCTCCGGCCACGCCGGAGGGACTGAGTCTACCGAAAAAATGTCTCCGGCACACAGCCGGAGACATTTTTGTTTGATTACGCCTTTTCCAGAGCCAGGGTTCTGGTGGTCAGGTCGCAGACCTCCCGGGGTCCAAAGTACTGAATGGCGCCGGGGTAGACATAGCAGGTCTCTGCCGCCCACTCGGCTCTGTGCTCGGCGAAGAACCGGAAGGGCTTGCCGTCCAGCTCCACCAGAGCCTTGCGGATAACGGGCTTGTCCTTGCCGTTTCTTCTCTCCATGTTCATCATCTTGGTGATGGGCATACCGCCTGCCACCCACTCCTC
>CAKTKX010000085.1 GCA_934572365.1 uncultured Oscillospiraceae bacterium | reverse complement strand
TTTTGATTATAATAGTTGCAATCAAAAAAGTCAATATTCGCATTATTTTGCCTTTGGGGGCGGACTTTGCCCGAGGGCGCATACCAGGAGGATATTATGTCTGAAAAGAACCCGCCGGACAGTAATTTCATGACAAAGCTTGCCACGTTTATTGTGGACAAAAAGACTTTGTTCTTCCTTTTGTACATATTTGCCGTGATTTTCTGTGCGTTTTCCTCCGGATGGGTGAATGTGGAAAACGACGTCACCACCTACCTGCCCGAGGACACGGAAACCCGTCAGGGCATCGTGGCGATGAACGACAACTTCACCACTTTCGCCACCGCCAAAATCATGGTGTCCAACGTCACCTACGAAACGGCGGAGGAATTGTCCAAGCAGATTGAGGACGTGGAAGGGGTCAGCATGGTCACCTTCGACGACACCCCCGACCACTACACCAACGCCTCGGCGCTGTTTGACATCAGCTTCGACGGCGTCGTCTCCGACGAGATCAGCAAGCAGGCGCTATCGGATGTGGAAGCGCTGGTGGACGGCTACGACTACTGCGTGTACTCCGACGTGGGCTACGACGAAAACGCCACCCTGCAAGGGGAAATGTCCGTCATTCTGATCATAGCCGTGGTCATCATCATCGTCGTGCTGACCCTGACCTCCCGCTCCTACGCCGAGGTTCCCGTGCTGATGATCACCTTCGGCGTGGCGGCCATTCTGAACATGGGCACCAACTTCCAGCTGGGCACCATCAGCTTCATCTCCAACTCCGTGGCTGTGGTATTGCAGCTGGCGCTGGCCATTGACTACGCCATCATCCTGTGCCACCGCTTCACCGACGAGCGGGAGACCCGCACCGCCCGGGACGCCTGCATCACCGCCCTGAGCAAGGCCATCCCGGAGATCAGCGCCTCGTCCCTGACCACGGTGTCCGGCCTGGCCGCGCTGGGCTTCATGGAGTTCAAAATCGGTCTGGACATGGCGCTGGTTCTGGTGAAGGCCATTTTGTTCAGCCTGCTTTCCGTATTCACCCTGATGCCGGGACTTCTGATGCTGTTCAGCCCGCTGATGGATCGCACCCGCCACAAAAAGCTCCTGCCCAACATCACGCCCATCGGCAAATTCGCGGTAAAGTCCCGGCGCATTGTGCCGCCGCTGTTTGTAATTCTCTTGGTCGGCGCGTTCATTCTGTCCAACCGCTGCCCCTTTGTTTACAGCTACAACAATATTGAGACCGCGAACATGAACGAGCGTCAGACGGCCTACTTCAAAATTCAGAACACCTTCGGCACAAGCAATATGGTGGCGCTGGTGGTTCCCAGCGGCAACTATGATGCAGAAGCCAAAATTCTCGACGAGCTGGACGCTCGCCCGGAGGTCAAAAGCACCATGGGCTTGGCAAACATTGAGGCCATGGACGGCTACACCCTGACGGACAGCCTGAACCCCAGAGAGCTTTCCGAGCTGGTAGGCATGGATTACGAGGTAGCCCAGCTGCTCTACTCCGCCTACGCCATTGAAAACGATCAATACGGCGAGTTCGTGCAGGGACTGGACAAATACGACGTTCCCCTGTTCGATATGCTGATGTTCCTGAAGGATCAGTTGGACAGCCACAACATTTCTCTGGACGATATGGACGAAGCATCCCTGGACGACATCTTCTCCCAGCTGGATACCGCCCAGAAGCAGCTGAAAAGCGACCGCTACAGCCGGATGGTGGTTTACCTGAACCTGCCGGAGGAAAGCGACGAGACCTTTGCGTTCCTGGAGGAAATGCGGAATATCATCGGAAAATACTACGACAGCGATTATTACGTGGTGGGCAACTCCACCAGCTCCCGCGACCTGTCGTCCTCCTTTGCCAAGGATAATCTGGTAATCTCCATTTTGTCCTCCCTGTTCGTCATTCTGGTTCTGCTGTTCACCTTCCAGTCGGCGGGACTTCCCATTCTGCTGATCGCCTGTATCTTGGGAAGCGTATGGATCAACTTCTCCTTCCCCACTCTGGCAAATCAGCCGCTGTATTTCCTTGGCTACCTCATCGTGCAGTCCATTCAGATGGGCGCGAACATTGACTACGCCATCGTTATTTCCAGCCACTATCAGGAGCTGAAATCCACCATGACCCATAAGGAAGCCATTGTGGAAGCACTGAACGCCTCCTTCCCCACCATCTTCACCTCCGGCACCATTCTGTCCGCCGCCGCTCTGCTGATCGGCAACATTTCCACCAACCCCGTTATTTCCATTCTGGGTACCTGCCTGGGTCGCGGTACGATCATTTCCATCGTCATCGTGTTGGGTGTTCTGCCCGCCATCCTCGTGCTCAGCGACTCCATTATCAACCGCACCTCCTTCCAGATGAAGGGCATTGAGCTTCCCACCAAAACCGCCAGCGGAACCATGTACGTCAGCGGCCATCTGCGTGGTCAGGTCAGCGGTGTGCTGGACGGCGAGTTCACCGGCACGATCCGGGGCGACATGAACGCCATCGTCTCCACCAATACTCAGGTCAAAAAACTGGACGAATCCGATGCAGAAGGAGGAGAAGACAATGCGTGATCTGCTGAAAAGAATATCCGCAATCTTCCTGTGTCTGCTTCTCGTTCTCAGCCTGCCGGTAACGGCGCTGGCCGAGGAAGCCCAGGACACCGAGGAAGGAACGACCTTGCGCATTGCGCGCCAGCAGCAGTTTCTGGACTTCGCGGAAAATTGCCGTCTGGACCGCTACAGCCGGGATTTAAGCGTGGTTCTGCTGGTGGACATCGATCTCACCGGCGTGGATTTTGCCGGAATTCCCATTTTCTGCGGCAATTTTGACGGCAACGGCCACACCGTCTCCGGTCTCAGCATCACCCGGAACGGCTCCAACATGGGTCTATTCCGCTATGTTGACACCTCCGCAATCATCCAGAATCTCACGGTTCTGGGAGAAGTCACTCCCGACGGAAACCGCAGCGCCGTGGGCGGCATCGCCGGACACAATGCCGGTAAAATTCAAAACTGCTCCTTTGACGGCACGGTTTCCGGTTCGGATGATGTGGGCGGCATCGTCGGCATCAACGCCATCACCGGTATCATTGACGGCTGCCACTCCGAGGGCGTTATCACCGGCGACCACCGGGTCGGCGGCGTCGTGGGAAATAACCTTGGCGTTGTCCGCAGCTGCAACAACCGCTCCAGGGTCAACACCACCGCCGAAGAAAACCAGATAAAGCTCTCCGACATTTCCCTGGAAACCATCACCGGAAGCGAATCCGTAAGCACCGTAACGGACATCGGCGGCATTGCCGGTACCAGCAGCGGTATCATCCGCCAGAGCAAGAACCGGGGCAACGTTGGCTATCAGCACATGGGCTACAATGTCGGCGGCATTGCCGGAACCCAGACCGGATATCTCTACAGATGTGAAAACTTTGCTCAAGTTAACGGCCGCAAGGAAGTGGGCGGCATCGTCGGCCAGATGGGGCCGACCACCTTCATTGAGTACACCCAGGACACGATGCAGATCCTCCAGTCCCAGCTCGGCACCGTGAGCAATCTGACCGGGCAGGCATTTTCCACCATTCAGGACGGCAATTCAGACATGGGCGTTCAGGTGGACGACCTCTACAATTCCCTCGTGGATGCCAAGGACGCCCTGGACACCCTGCTGCCCAACGGGGATGACCCCTATCCCCCCGACCGGGACACCATCGACGCGGCCATCAACAACGCCAACAGCAGCCTTGCCGCCGCCGGTTCCTCCCTGTACGCCATCATGGATTCCGTCAACAACACGGCGGATTCCCTCAGCCGCATCATGCGCTCCATCGCCGGTCAGATCAGCGCCATGAGCGCCACGGTGGGCAGCGCATCCCAGAATCTGGGCGGCACCATCGAGGACATTTCCGACCGGGACACCGCAGAAATTCTCTCCGGCAAGGTGGAAAAATGCACCAATTCCGGCGCGGTTCTGGGCGACCTGAACGCTGGCGGCGTCGTGGGCGCCATTGCCTTTGAAAACAACCTCGACCCGGAGGACGATCTGCAAATCGGCGGCGACAACTCCATGAACTTCGACACCCAGCTTCGCGCCGTGATCCTCAGCTGTGAGAACAGCGGAAGCGTTACGGCCAAGCGCCAGAACGTGGGCGGCATTGTTGGCTGGATGGCGATGGGACTTACGAAAAACTGTCTCAGCACCGGCAGCATTGACGCGGAGGACGCCGACTACGTGGGCGGTGTCGCGGGCAAGAGTGACGGGTATATCCGCCAGTGCAGCGCCAAATCCGCCATTACCGGAAACGCCTATGTGGGCGGCATTGCGGGCGAGGGTCTCACCGTCACCGATTGCCGCAGCATGGTGCAGCTCACCGGCTCTGAAAAGACCGGCGCGGTTCTGGGTATGCGCGGCGAGCGTTCCGGATTCCTCAGCGCGGAATCCGACGACAGCGAGGAGACCGAGGAAGATACCGTCACCGGAAACTACTACCTCACCGTCGGCTCCGACATCGGCGCCATCGACGGTGTCAGCTATGCTGACAGCGCCCAGTCCCTTGAACACGATGATTTCGTGGCGTTGGAGGGGGTTGACCCCATCTTCAAGGTCATTTCCGTCCGCTTCGTCTATGACGACGGCATGATGCACACCGTCACCCTCACCCCCGGCGAGGCGCTGTCCCCGGACAGCATTCCCAAACTGCCCGAAAAGGCAGGCTGCGTCGGCCGCTGGGACGGTCTGGCGGATACCGATTTGTCCGATATTCGCTTTGACGTTTCCTTCCAGGCGGTGTATGATGCGGAATGGGAAACGGTGGAGAGTGAAACCATGGGTGAAGGCAAGCTGCCTACCCTGCTGGCGCAGGGTCAGTTCTCCGACAATACGCCAATCCAGCTGACCCAAATGACCAAAGGCCCCGCTCCGGGCGCACACGATAAATTCCTGGAGGGCTACACCTTTACCCTCCCCACCGGTACGGCCGATACGCTGCGCTACTTGCCGGAGACCCAGCAGAAAAACGTCCGCGTCATGGTACAGGGCGCCGACGGAAGCTGGCGGGAGGTCTCCCACACGAAGGACGGCAGCTACCTGGTCTTTGCCATAGAGGACGGCGATGAGAGCTTCTGCCTGATCGGATCGATGAAAAAGTCAATCTCCTGGCTGCCCATTACCGGTGCCGGCGGCGCAGCCGTGGTCGTGCTGCTGGTGGTCATTCTTCTGGTTCGTCATCACCATAAAAAGAAGAAAGCCGCAAAGCCAGAAACCCCCGCTACAAGTGAAGCCCCGTAACGTCAGGGCCGGTCACCAAATTATGGTGACCGGCCCATTCTTTTTTGCAAAGAACCGGTTAAAATTTTTTCACAATTAACACTTTGTTTACAACATATTTGCTATAATATCAAATATCGTTTTGTAGAATTGTTATAAAAAACAAAAGATGGAGAAATATGCTATGAATACATATCGCGCCGGTATCGACATCGGCTCAACGACCGTCAAGCTTGTGCTGCTGGACGAAAACGGGGAAATTCTGTTCGGGCAGTACCGCCGTCACTGCGCCCATACCCAGCAGACGCTGCGGCAGCTCCTTTCCGAAGCCCGGGAGCAGGTCGGCCCCTGCCTTTTACAGGTGAAGATCACAGGCTCCGGCTCCATCAATCTCGGCAAGGCCATGGGCATCGGCTTCGTGCAGGAGGTGGTGGCCGTCGCCTCCGCATTGCAGGCCGTCGCGCCCCAGACCGACGTGGCCATTGAGCTGGGCGGCGAGGACGCCAAGATTATTTATTTCCGGGGCGGACTGGAGGAGCGGATGAACGGCGTCTGCGCAGGCGGCACCGGCTCCTTCATCGACCAGATGGCGTCCCTGCTCCAGACCGATGCCGCCGGACTGAACGCGCAGGCAGAGCATTATCAGGAAATTTATCCCATCGCCGCCCGCTGCGGCGTGTTTGCGAAAACCGACATTCAGCCTCTCATCAACGAGGGCGCGACCACCGCCGACCTGGCCGCCTCCATTTTTCAGGCCGTGGTCAATCAGACCATCTCCGGCCTTGCCTGCGGCAAGCC
>CAKTKX010000084.1 GCA_934572365.1 uncultured Oscillospiraceae bacterium | reverse complement strand
GTGGTGTGCCTGACGCTTTGCGTGACGGTGATTCTGGCCAAGTTCGTCGGCTGCACGCTGCCCCTGTTTGCCAAGCGTCTGGGCTTCGACCCGGCGGTGATGGCAAGCCCCTTTATTACGACCATTGTGGACGCCCTGAGCTTGCTGGTGTATTTCCTGTTTGCAAAGCTGATGCTGGGTGTTTGAGAAAGAAAAAACTTCGTATGATTGCAAAGTCATACGAAGTTTTTGTTTTATTCGGCCTTGAGGACGTGCGCACCGTCGAATTCCACATGCAGGGGCAGCATCTGCCAGTGATGCTCCGTGATGCTGTCCAGCTTTTTAGCAAGCTTCTCTTCCAACCCGGGGTTGCGGGTGATGCACAAAAGAGTGGGGCCTGCGCCGGAAAGGCAGAAGGCCGCGCCCACGGTGCGCACCAGCGCCTCGATTTTTTCGTAGTCCGGAATGAGCTTTTTCCGGTAGTCCTGGTGGAGCCTGTCCTGCATGGCGGTACGCAGGAGCTTTTCATCTCCAAGCTCCAGCGCCTTGAGCACCAACGCGCCGTGGGAGATGTTGTAAATGGCGTCCCGGCGGTTGACCTGCTCCGGCAGGACGGAACGGGCAAGGGGAGTGGACAGGGTGAAATCCGGAATGAGAACCAGAAATTCCCACCCGGCGTGGAGGGGAAAGCTGACGCTCACTGGCAGACCGCCGTCCACCATGGACGCGGTCAGACCGCCCAGGAAAGCGGGGGCCAGATTGTCCGGATGGCCTTCCATGGCGTTGGTGATGTTGAGCAGACCCTGGGTGGAGAGCTTGTTGCCCCGCAGGACGTTGGCACCCATGGCGCCGGCCACCAGCAGCGCGGCGGAGGAACCGAGACCCCGGCAGATGGGGATATGGGCGTCGATGTGAATTTTCACGCCCCGGACTTCCTCGCTCAGGGTGCCCAGCACGGCGCAGTAGGCGGTGTAGGCCAGATTGTCAGGCCCCGTGTAGGCTTCGTCGCAGCCGGTGATCTCCAGACCGGAATCGGTTTCTTCAAAGGTGACGTCGGTGTACAGGCTCAGGGCGCAGCCGAAGGCGTCAAACCCGGGGCCGAGGTTCGCGGTGGTGGCGGGAACGCGGATGGTAACTCGTTTCATGCAGCTTCTCCTGTCAGCTTACAGATGCAGGACATAGTCCAGCATGTCTTCCTTGTTGATGACGCCGGTGTGGCGCTCGGGCTTGCCCTGCAAACCCGCCAGATTTTTGGGGATGGGCACGCCCGTCATGACGGACAGCCGCGCCATCTGGTCAAATTCGCTCCCGGAGGTGTCGCCGCCCACGGCGGTGAGAACCGCTGCGGGGAATTTGTAGGGGGACGCGGTGGACAGCACCACCATGGGACGATTGTCGCCGGTCTGGGAGGTATACTCCTCCGCCGCTGCCCAGCCGGAGGCGGTGTGGGGGTCACAGAGGTAGCCCCAGTCCCGGTAGACCCGACCCATGATCTCCCGGGCTTTGGCGTCGTCGCAGTAAGCCGCCCAGAATTCCTTCTGAATCGTGGCCAGCAGCGCGCCGGGGACGGTGTAAACACCCTCCTGGTTCAGATCGCTCATCAGCCCGGACACCAGGGCGGTGTCCCCGGACAGCAGATACAGCAGCCGCTCTAAGTTGGAGGACACCAGAATGTCCATGGAGGGGGAGGTGGTCTTCAGCAGGGGACGGCGCTTGTCGTAAACGCCGGTGCGGATGAAGTCGGTGAGGACGTTGTTGGCGTTGGAGGCGCAGATCAGCTTCCCCACGGGCAGACCCAGCCGCTTGGCGAGATACCCTGCCAGAATGTCGCCGAAGTTGCCGGTGGGGACGGAATAGTTGACCTCGTCGCCCAACTTGATTTTTCCTGCGTCCAGCAGGTCGCGGTAGGAGCGGAAATAGTACATGATCTGGGGCGCGAGACGACCGATGTTGATGGAGTTGGCGCTGGACAGAGCGTAGGGCAGCTCCCGCCCCTGACAGGCGGCGAAGATGTTCTTCACACCGGTCTGGGCGTCGTCAAAATTGCCTCGGACGGCGCATACAGCCACGTTGCCGCCCTCCTGGGTCACCATCTGGGCGCGCTGCACCTGAGAGACGCCGCCGTCGGGATAAAACACGCAGATGCGCACACCCGGCACGTCCCGGAAGCCCTCCAGAGCGGCCTTGCCGGTGTCACCGGAGGTGGCGGTGAGGATCAGGATATCCTTTTCCATCCCCTTGACGGTTTTGGCGGCGGTGAGCAGCTGGGGCAGCATGGAAAGCGCCACGTCCTTAAAGGCGGACGTAGGCCCTCGGAACAGCTCCAGCACGGAGTAGCCGCCTACGGGGACGGTGGGGGTCAGGTCTTCCGTTTCAAATTTCCCCTGATAGGCGCGGCGAACCAGCGTATCCATATCGGGGATATCCGGCAGCAGGGCGGCGAGAATTTTCGCGGACATTTCCGTAGAGCTGCCCTTCAGGCAGGCCAGCCAGTCAAACGCGGGAATCTTCTCGGGCATATACAAACCGCCGTCGGGGGCAAGACCCTCCAGCACGGCTTCGGCGCTGTCCACAAAATGGGCTTCGCTTCTGGTGGAATGATAGAGCATTGTAACCTCCTGAGTTTCGTTCTCTGCTAATTGCACAAAAAGTTGGGGAATACCGGGAAAACCTTGGCTTTTTGGCGTGGTTGAAATTTGAGTAGGTATATGATATACTGTTTTTCGTCAAAAAGCAAGCGTTTTCGGGATGGACACATCCGTTTTTACACACTGACCAAAAATCCCCGCACACATCTATAAAATGGAGGATGATTTGATGAAGATCGGATTGCTGGGCTTCGGCGTGGTTGGCCGGGGCGTATATGAGATCACGGAAAGCAGAGACGACATGCAGGTAACCAAGGTTCTGTGCCTGGAGGATATCAAGCTTCCTGACGCCCAGGCTGTCCACAATATCCGGGATATTGTGGAGGACGACAGCATCGACACCGTGGTGGAGGCCATGGGCGGGCTGCACCCTGCCTACGATTTCGTCCGCGCCGCCGTGGAGGCTGGGAAGAACGTGGTCACCTCCAATAAGGCGCTGGTATGCACCTTCTATGACGAGCTGCTGCCTCTGGTGAAGGAAAAGGGCGTTTATTTCCGCTGCACCGCAGCCGTGGGCGGCGGCATCGGCTGGCTTTCCGAGCTGGAGCGCGCCCGCCGGGTGCAGAGCATCCGGGAGGTCGGCGGCATTATGAACGGCACCTGCAACTACATTCTCGACAACATGACCCGGCAGGGCTTAAACTACGACGATGTGCTGAAGCAGGCGCAGGCGCTGGGCTATGCCGAAGCCAATCCCTCCACCGATGTGGACGGCATCGACACCTGGCACAAGGTTATCCTGTCCTCCAACATCGCCTTCGGCGTGAGCCTGGAGAAGGAGACCGTCCCCGTGGCGGGTATCCGCAATATCAAGGCCGAGGACGTGGAGAACTTCAAAGCCCACGGCCTGGTATGCAAGCTGATCTCCACGGGCAAGCGGGAAAATGGCGTGATCAGCGCCTACGTCCAGCCTACCCTGGTGAAGGACGGTGAGCCGGAAGCTGCTGTCCCCATGAATTACAATCTGATCACCTTCATCGGCGAGACCTCCCAGCGCATGAGCTTCTTCGGTCAGGGCGCAGGCCGGTATCCCACTGCATACAATGTGGTGCAGGATCTGGTGGACGTTCTTGCCGGCAAGGGCTTCTACGCCCCCTACGGCGGCCGTGCGGCGGCCGTGAACGACGAGGAGCTGACCTGGTATGTTCGCGGCGGCTGGAACGGCGAGACGAAGGCGCATTGGGGCAATGCGGCGGTGACCGCGCCGGTATCCGTTGCCAAAATGCACGCCTGGCTGAAGGAGAACCCCGACGCATTCGCCGCGGCGATCCGCGGATAATGGGAAGCGGCAGAGAGGATTCAAAAATGAAAGTAGTCAAATTCGGCGGCAGCTCCATGGCGGATGCCGGCCAGTACCGCAAGGTACGGGATATTCTTCTGGCCGACCCGGAGCGCCGGGTCGTGGTGGTCTCCGCCGCGGGCAAGCGGTTCGGCAATGACCATAAGCTGACCGACCTTCTCTATCTGTGCTATGCCCACGTCCAGTACGGCGTGGATTGCAGCAGCATTTTTGACATGATCGCCTCCCGCTACCTGGACATCCGGGATGAGCTGGGGCTGGATCTGGCATTGGAGCCGGAGCTGGAGGCGCTCAAAAAGCGCATCGACGCGAAGGACGTGACCCAGGAGGAGCTGGTCAGCCGGGGCGAGTATTTCTCCGCCAAGCTGATGGCGGCCTACCTCGGCTTCCAGTTCGTGGACGCGGCAGACTGGGTAATGTTCAACATGGACGGCACCGTGAACCGGGAGACGTCCTACAAGGCGCTGCGCAACCAGGTGCTGCTTGGCTACGGCGCGGTGATCCCCGGCTTCTACGGCACCATGCCCGACGGCACCATCCATACCTTCTCCCGTGGCGGCAGCGACATCACCGGCGCACTGGCGGCGGCGGCGCTGGACGCGGATGTGTACGAAAACTGGACGGATGTATCCGGCATCCTCATGGCCGACCCCCGGATCGTGGACGATCCTCAGGCCATCCCTGAGGTCACCTACGACGAGCTTCGGGAGCTGAGCTATTCCGGCGCTCAGGTGCTTCACGAGGATTCCATTTTCCCGGTGCGGGAAAAGAACATCCCGCTGAACATCCGCAATACCAACGACCCGGACGCCCCCGGCACCATGATCCAGGAGTCCTTCTCAGGGGACGTTGACCCTGACCGGTTCATTACCGGCATCACCGGAAAAAAGGACTTTTCCATCATCTCCCTGACAAAACGGGGCATGAGCAACCAGGTTGGTGTCCTGCGCAGAGTCCTGTCGGTGCTGGAGCGGCATAATATTTCCGTGGACTACGTTCCCAACGGCATTGACAATGTTTCCGTCGTGCTTCCCACCGACGCGGTGGAAAAGGAGCTGTACACCATCATGGCGGAGATCAAAAAGGAAGCCCAGCCGGATACCCTGGACGTCCACCACCACATTGCCGTGGTCGCCGCCGTCGGTCGGAAGATGGCCTTCCGCCCCGGCATTTCCGGCCGGATCTTCAAGGCGCTGGGCGAAAGCGGCATCAACATTCGCATGATCAACCAGGGACCCGACGAATTGAACATCATTTTCGGCGTGGACAATAAGGACTTTAAGGAAGCCATCCGGGTTCTGTACAACAGCTTCGTAAAGTAATGTATGGGAGGAATGAATCTATGAAAACCTATACTGTAGCCGTCCTGGGCGCTACCGGCGCCGTGGGACAGGAAATGATCAAGGTTCTGCAGGAGCGCAATTTCCCTGTTGGGAAGCTGGTTCCGCTGGCCTCTGCCCGGAGCGCGGGCAAAACCGTGAAGTTTCACGGCGAGGACGTGACCATTCAGGAAGCCACCGACGCCGCCTTCAAGGGCGTGGACATCGTCCTGGGTGCGGCGGAAAACGATATTGCCAAGAAATTCGCCCCCGCCATCGTGGCTTCCGGGGCGGTATTCGTGGACAATTCCTCCGCGTTCCGCCTGGATCCCCAGGTGCCGCTGATTGTGCCGGAGGTCAACCCCGAGGACGTGAAGAACCACAAGGGCATCATCTCCAACCCCAATTGCTCCACCATCATCACCGTCACGGCGGTAAACGCCCTGAACACCATCGCCCCCATCCGCACCATGACCGCTTCCACGTACCAGGCTGTTTCTGGCGCTGGCGCGGGCGGCCCCATCGAGCTGATGAACGAGGTGGAGGCGCTGCGGGAAGGCAAGACCTACGAGCCGAAGGTGTTTTCCCACCAGATCGCCTTCAACCTGATCCCCCAGATCGGCGGTGAGCAGTTCGAGGGCTACACCAGCGAAGAGATGAAGATGCAGAACGAAGGCCGCAAGATCATGCACCTGCCCGAGCTGAAGGTCAGCTGCACCTGCGTCCGCGTCCCCGTGGTGCGCAGCCACTCCATTTCCGTCAGCTGCCACTTTGATGTGCCGGTCACCGTGGAGCAGGCG